>JAGDBR010000228.1 GCA_017958935.1 Lachnospiraceae bacterium
AGAGATCGAAGCGATCCTCGCGCATCTCAGCGAGCTGGCTGCGGGACACGCCGCGGAGCTTGAAACGGACCTGACGGTCCTGTCCAAGCTGGACTTTATCTTCGCGAAAGCCTCGCTTGCGCGCGACATGGACGCCGTGATGCCCGAATTCAATACGGAACGCCGGATCGTGCTGAAGTCCGCGCGCCATCCGCTCCTGCCCCGCAGCACCGTCGTCCCGATCGACCTGACGCTCGGGCAGGACTTCCATCAGCTCATCGTCACGGGCCCGAACACGGGCGGCAAGACGGTCTCCCTGAAGACCGTCGGCCTGCTGCAGCTGATGGGCCAGGCCGGCCTCCACATCCCGGCGCTGCCGGGCTCGGAACTGGCCGTATTCACGCAGGTCTACGCGGACATCGGCGACGAGCAGTCGATCGAGCAGAGCCTCTCGACCTTCTCGTCCCACATGAAGAACATCGTCGGGATCCTGAAGCACGCGGACAGCGATTCGCTCGTCCTGCTCGACGAGCTGTGCTCGGGCACCGACCCGCAGGAAGGCGCGGCGCTCGCGATCGCGATCCTGAAGTTCCTGCACCGGTTCGAGATCCGGACGATGGCGACGACGCATTATTCCGAGCTGAAGCTGTACGCGCTGTCTTCGCCGGGCGTCGAGAACGCGTCCTGCGAGTTCGACGTCGCGACGCTCAGCCCGACCTACCGGCTGCTGATCGGCATCCCCGGCAAGAGCAACGCGTTCGCGATCTCCCGCCGGCTGGGCCTGCCGCCCTACATCATCGAAGACGCCCGCAAGGGCATTGACGAGGACGCGGCGCGCTTCGAGGACATCATCAAGGACCTGAACGACTCCCGCCGGCAGATGGAGCGCGAGCGCTCGAAGATCGGCCAGCTCAAGGGCGAGGCGAAAAAGCTGAACGAAGAACTGAAGACGCGGCAGGACAGGCTCGCGGCCGAACGCGAGGCGATCCTGAAGAAGGCGCGCGAAGAGGCGCGCTCGATCCTGCAGGAAGCGAAGGACCAGGTGGACGAGACGATCCGCCAGATCAACAAGGCCGGCCGGGATCCCCGCGAACTCGAAAAGGTGCGCGCGGGCACGCGCGAGCTGCTGGACAAAAACACCGAGACGGTCGCGAAGACCGAGCGGAAATCGAAGACAAAAGCCGACGAGCTGCATCTGGGCGACCGTGTGCGCGTGCTGTCGATGAATCTCGAAGGCACCGTTTCTTCCCTGCCCGACGCCCGCGGCAACCTGTTCGTCCAGATGGGCATCCTGCGCTCGCAGGTGCGCCTGTCCGACGTCGAGAAGCTTGCGGAGCAGACGGTCTCGTACAAGGGCGCGCCGGTCGGCGGCACGTCCGCCGGGTCGCTGAGCCATGCGATGACGATCTCCCATGAGATCAACCTGATCGGCAAGACCGTCGACGAAGCGCTCTCCGACCTCGGGAAGTACCTGGACGAAGCGTACCTGTCGCATCTGCCGAGCGTGCGCATCGTGCACGGCAAGGGCTCCGGCGCGCTGCGGAACGCGGTCCACGGATATCTGAGAAAACAGTCCTTCATCAAGGGCTTTCATTTAGGGGAATACGGCGAGGGCGACGCGGGCGTCACCATTGCCGAGTTCAAGTGAGGAGGCCGTACCATGGCTGACAAACAGAAAGTACTGATCGTCGATGACGACGAGAACATCGCGGAGCTGATCTCCCTCTATCTGCTGAAGGAATTCTTCGACACGCGGATGGTGCACGACGGGGACAGCGCGGTGCGCGAGTTCCAGGCCTATGCGCCGGACATCGTGCTGCTCGACCTGATGCTGCCGGGCAAGGACGGCTACCAGGTCTGCCGGGAGATCCGCCAGACCTCCGACTGCCCGATCATCATGCTCTCCGCGAAGGGCGAGATCTTCGACAAGGTGCTCGGCCTCGAGCTCGGTGCCGACGACTACATGATCAAACCCTTCGACTCCAAGGAGCTCGTGGCGCGCGTCAAGGCGGTGCTGCGGCGGTCGGAGCGCAGGCCCGAGACCCCGGACACGGATACCGAGGAAAAGGGCAAGGTCGTCCGCTTCCCGGATCTGATCATCAATCTGAACGAATACACGGTCACCTACAAGGGCAGCGTCATCGAAATGCCGCCGAAGGAGATCGAGCTGCTGTTCACGCTCGCGTCGACGCCGAACCACGTCTTCACGCGCGAACAGCTGCTGGACCGCGTCTGGGGCTACGACTACCCCGGTGACGCGCGCACGATCGACGTGCACGTGAAGCGGCTGCGCGAAAAGATCCCGAACCATCCGAACTGGACACTGTCCACGGTCTGGGGCGTCGGCTACAAGTTTGAGGTCCACTGATGCGTCTTTCTCTCCGGAAAACCCTGATCTTCGGCTATCTGGCAGTCGTCGCCGTCGGCTTCACGCTGCTGGCGACGTTCGGCGTCTCTTTTTCGAAGGCGCAGTGTCTTTCGTCGACGCTGAACCGCCTGTATAAGGACGCGAACTACATTGCCGCGTCGTTCCGCGTGAACGAAGGCCGGATCTCCCAGCAGTTTCTGGAGGAGGTCGCGTTCCTTTCCGAGTCGGACGTCTGGGTGCTCGACGCGGAGAACCGTGTCACCGCCAGCTCCGGCGTGTCGTCGGGCGTCGCGGTCATCGCGGGCTTCGACCCGACCGCGGGCGAAAAAGGCTATTACATGATCGGCCGCTTCTACGGGACGCTGACGGACGAGCGCATCTCGGTCTACACGCCGCTGACGCTTTCGATCCTGCCGAGCGGCTACGTCGTGCTCCACTATCCGATGCAGGCCGTCAACACGGCCGCGGACCAGGCGCTGCTGCTGGCCTACATCACGTTCGGCGCGTCCATGCTGATCCTGCTGATCCTCGTGGTGCTCATCGACCGGCTGTGGATCGCGCCGCTGAAGCAGGTGCGGGACGCCGGCATGGAATACACGAACGGCAACCTCTCCTATCCGAACGACGTCCGGACGCATAATGAGATCGGCGAGATCGCCGACGCGCAGGCGGACCTTGCGCGCCAGCTCAATGAGAACTCCGAGGAGCAGCACCGCTTCCTCGCGAACATTTCCCACGACTTCCGCTCGCCGCTGACCTCGATCCGCGGATATCTGACCGCGATCCAGGACGGGACGATCCCGCCCGAGCTGCAGGGGAAGTACATCGACGTCGTGCTCGGCGAGACCGAGCGTCTGCGGGACCTCGCGAACGACGTGCTCGACATGACGCTTCTGGAGAGCGGCGTGACATTGTCGAAGTCCATCTTCGACCTGCATCACCTGCTCCGGATGATCATTCCGACCTACGAAGGGCGGATGGAGGAAAAGGATCTCGTCTTCAACCTGACGTTCGAGACCGAGAGCCAGAACGTCTTCGCGGATGAGAAGCGCATCGAGCAGGTCCTGCACAACCTGATCGACAATGCCGTCAAGTTCTCGAACAGCGGTTCGTCGGTCGACATTTCGACGCATCTTCGGAACGACCGCGTCTTCGTTTCGGTCGCCGATCACGGCATCGGCATCCCGAAGGAGGAGCTTGGCAAGATCTGGAACCGCTTCTATAAGTCGGATGCCTCGCGCGGCAAAGACAAGCGCGGCACCGGCCTCGGTCTTGCGATCGTGCGCGAGATCATCCAGGCGCACGGGGAAAGCATCGACGTCATCTCGACGCCGGGCGTTGGCACCGAGTTCATTTTCACGCTGCAGGCGACCCGGTAGCAGGGACCAAAGAACGGAGGAAAGCCATGGCGGACCGTGTCGAAATCGTTCAGAATCATGTGAAGCAGTTCCTGGAGGCGCTCCCGGACCCGTACTGGCGCACGAAAGGCATCGCGCATTCCTTCGGGGTGTCGCTGGCCGCCGTGCTGCTCGCGAAAAAACGGGGCCTGGATCCGGAATGCGCGGCGATCGCGGGACTCCTGCACGATCTGTACGCCTATCAGGTACAGGACTATGAAGACCATGCGCGCCGTGGTGCGGCATTTGCGAAGAAGATCCTCGAAGACCTGCAGGTGACTTCCGATACAGAGACCGTCCTGATCTGCGAAGCGATCGCATCGCACGACGACCTCGACAAAGAAGACGCGTCCTTCAGCGAGCTTTTGAAAGACGCGGACTTCATCCAGAACAAACTGACGAACCCGAATACCGTGATCGCGCCCGAGCATCAGGCGCGGCATGAAAGACTGAAGAAAGAATTCGGCTTCTGACGGAGGCTCTTATGTACAAACTTCATCCCGATTTCAAGCCGTTCGTCCCCGTCACGTTCGAACAGCTGCAGGACATCATGGACCGTCCGGTCGTGGACGTGTCCCTGCTGAAGACGCCCGTCGTCATCCGCCGCTTCCGCATCGTCAACCGGGGGGCCGACTGGTTCCTCGAGGTCTTCGGGACACAGGGCGAATACGGCATGGCGCCCTGCTCCGAGCGCTGCTCCTATCTGCGGCTCATCCTGGAGCGGTTCGCACGCTATGCCGTCGGGCGCGACGCGCGCGAGCTCGAAGACATCCTGCACACGATCTACGTCAGCGACATCAATTACAAGATCCAGGGACTCGGCTACTGGTGCGTGATCGCCTGGATCGAAGCGGCCGTGCTCGACATGCTCGGACGCTGCGCCGGCTTCAACGTGACATCGCTTCTCGGCGGGCGCAGGCGCGACAGGATCGAGATCTACGTCGCTTCCGGCAACCGCGGCACGACGCCCGAGGAGGAAGTGGACATCCTGCAGAAAAGGGTGAACGAGACCGGCGCCAAGGCCGTGAAGTTCAAGCTCGGCGGCCGGATGAGCCGGAACGCCGACTCGATCGAGGGCCGGTCGGAAGGCCTGCTTTATCTTGCGCGGAAGCACTTCGGGGATGATTTCGTGATCCACTGCGACGGGAACGGTTCGTACGACACGCAGAATGGCATCGAGATGGGCCGCCTCGCGGAGGACGTCAACGCCTATTTCTATGAGGAGCCCTGCCCCTTCGACGATCTCTGGGCGACGAAGGAGGTCGCGGACGCGCTGGACATCCCGCTCGCGTTCGGCGAACAGGAAACGAGTCTGCGGCGCTTCGCTTGGCTCGTCGAGAACAATGCGTGCCAGGTCCTGCAGCCGGACCTGCAGTACACGGGCGGCTTCATCCAGTGCATCAAGGCTGCGCGCATGGCGGCTGCCGCGGGCATCCCCGTCACGCCGCACGTCAGCAAGGGGTTCGCGTCCTACAATACGCTGCTTTACAATTCCGTCATTGAGAACTGCGGCCATTACCACGAGTACAAGGGGTTCAAGACCGCAACGGACTACACGCTGACGGCGTTCGACGTGCAGGACGGCTTCCTGACTGTCCCGGAAGGACCGGGCCTGGGCTTCGATTTCAGCGGTCTGTTCCGGGAGGAAGGCTGCCGGATCGTGTCAGTCATCGAATGAGATACGAAAAGGCCCCGCTCAGGGGGCCCTTGCAAGACAGTTCTTTGGTTTTATGAAAAACGGCATGACCTCCGGGTCATGCCGTTTTCTGTCTTCTGTTTATACTTCGGTCATCCGGCGGAACAGCCTGCGGATCCCGCATTTCCAGCAGATGAAGGTGCCGATCGCGGAACCGGCGACCGCCTGCAGGATCTGGAACGGCAGCTTCAGCATGGCCGTTTCGGGGTTGCTGTAGATGAAGGCGCGGCCGATCGTGTAGCCGACGACGTTGATCACGACGCCGATCGCGACGCCGATGACGGACGCGAGGACCGGTTTGTGCTTCAGGACCTTATGCGCGAAGACCGAGATCACGACGGCCTGCAGGCCGTGCACGACGAGCGATACGAACATCGGCGTCGGATAGAAGAAGAAGTCGCCGAGAAAGGCGCCGATGCCGCCGACGACGAAGGCTTCCAGCGGGTTCAGCAGGATCGCCGCAAGGCAGATCACCGCGTCGTTCAAATACATGTGTCCGCCCGGGACGGGGATGCTGAAGGAACTGAACGCGATATTCACGGCCATCAGCAGCGCCGTAACGGTCAGCCGGATCGTCAGGGACCTGGCGGCCGTATTCTTTTTCGTCCCGTTTTCCGGGGTCCTGTTCGTATCCTTTTCTGTAAGGGATCCTGTATTTCCGCTCATCGTGATGTTGCTCCTTTACAATTGCTTTTCTATACTATACAATTGATCTGATAATACGGAAATAATCAGAACAGGAGATTTTTATATAACCAGATGAACTATTTGATCGATGCCGGCGCCCGTGTGCCGGCGTACCTGCAGCTCTATGCCCTGCTGAAGGCAGACATCGTTGACGGCACCTACCCCTACGGCAGCCGCCTGCCCTCGAAGCGCACGGTCTCGGAGGAGACCGGGGTCAGCGTCGTGACGGCGGCGCACGCCTATGCCCTGCTGTCGGAGGAGGGCTATGCGGAAGCGCGCGAACGCAGCGGCTTTTTCGCGGTCTACCGCGCGGAGGACTTCCCGGCGGAAGCGGCGCACCCGGTCCGCCCGCACCTTTCGCCGTCCGGCGCCGTGCGGACTGCCGCTGAAGATGCCGAGCCCCATCCGCTCACGCACAGGCTCTCTCCCTACACCGCGGGCGAATTCCCGTTCAGCGTGCTCGCGAAGACCGTGCGCCGCGTGCTCTCCGAATACGGCGAGGACCTCCTCGTCCGCTCGCCGAACCACGGGTGCGGCGCGCTGCGCGCGGAGCTTGCCGCGTATCTTGCGCGCAGCCGCTCGATCCACGTCCGCCCCGGGCAGATCATCGTCGGGTCCGGCGCGGAATACCTGTACGGGCTCATTGCCCAGCTGTTCGGGCACGGCGCGTCCTTCGCGCTCGAATCGCCGTCCTACGAAAAGATCCGGCAGGTGTACGAAGCATGCGGCATCCGGTGCGAAATGATCCCGCTGGCGCCGGACGGCATCGACACGGACGCGCTCAGACGCGTAAAAACGGCTGTTTTGCACACGACGCCGTTTCACAACTATCCGACCGGGATCACGGCCGGCGCGTCTAAAAAACGGGAAATTCTGCGTTGGGCGGCCGCCTGCGGGGCATTCGTCGTCGAAGACAACTACGATTCCGAGCTCACCGTGTCCGCCAAGCCCGAAGATTCCCTCTTTTCAATGTCGGATGCCGGCAATGTGATCTACGTCAACACCTTCACGCGCACGATCGCGCCTTCGGTCCGCATCGGCTACATGGTGCTGCCGGAGAAACTCGAAGCGCTCTTCACCGAGAAACTCGGCTTCTATGCCTGCCCGGTCCCGCTGCTCGACCAGTACGTCCTCGCCGAACTTTTGCGGAGCGGCGACTACGAGCGGCACGTGAACCGCGTGCGCCGGCAGAAGCGCAAGGCGCCCGCCTGAGCGGCGGGACGGACGGAAAACAGCCCCCTTGAGCGTGCATTCGCAGCGCACGCGCGAGGGGGCTGTTTGAGGGTCCGGCCGCCGGTCGGTCAGGCACCGGCCGGGCAGGGGCTTATTCGTCCTCTGCCGCTTCCTGGGCCGCCTGGATGTCCGGGAACGCCGAATACATCGGCACGGCGTTCACCTTCTTGAACTTCCGGTCTGTGTAGTTCTTGGTGATCTTCATGACGAGCGGGGCCAGGGCGACCACGCCGATCAGGTTCGGTACCATCATGAGTCCGTTGAACGTGTCGGAGATGTTCCACGGCAGGTCCACGTTCGTCAGGATGCTGCTGACGAAGATGATGCCGACGAACAGCACCTTGTACACGATCGCGGTCTTTTCGCCGAACAGGTAGATCCAGCTGCGGGTGCCGTACAGGCTCCAGCCGAGGATCGTCGAGAACGCGAAGAACAGGACGGCGATGGCGACGAACATGCCGCCGAAGGAGCCGAAGTTGTTCGTGAAGGACTGCGCGACGAGCGTGTTCTTGTCCATGTCGGCGAAGGCCGCCACGACGCCGCCGGTCGACAGGTCGATGACGCCCGAGGACAGGACGACGATCGCGGTCATCGTGCAGATGATGATCGTGTCGAAGAAGACTTCGAAGATGCCCCAGAGGCCCTGCCGGACCGGTTCCTTGACGTTCGACGCCGAGTGGACCATGACCGACGAGCCGAGGCCGGCTTCATTCGAGAAAATGCCGCGCTTGAAGCCCATCTTGATCGCAGCGCCGACGGCGCCGCCGGCCACCGCGCGGGCCGAGAACGCGAACTTGAAGATCGCGCCGAAGATCGCGCCGAGCATGTTCAGATGCGAGAACAGGATGATGAGCGCGCCGATGATGTAGATGACGGACATGAACGGCACGAGCTTCTCCGTGACGCTCGCGATGCGCTTGATGCCGCCGATGATGACGAGGGAAGCCAGCACGAGCAGGACGGCGCCGGTCACCCAGCGCGGGACGCTGAAGGCCGCCTGCATGTTGCCGGCGATCGTGTTCGCCTGGGCAAGGTTGCCGATGCCGAAGGACGCCAGGACCGCGAAGCACGAGAACAGGATGGCGAGCACGCGGCCGACCGTCTTCATGCCCTTCTTCGCGCCGAGGCCGTCATGCAGATAGTACATCGCGCCGCCGGCCCATTCGCCGTTCTTGTCGCGGCGGCGGTAGAAGATGCCGAGAACGTTCTCGGAATAGTTCGTCATCATGCCGAAGAACGCGGACAGCCACATCCAGAAGACCGCGCCCGGACCGCCGATCGCGATCGCGCCCGCGACGCCGGCGATGTTTCCGGTGCCGACCGTCGCCGCCAGCGCCGTGCAAAGCGCCTGGAACTGCGAGATCGTGCCCTTGTCCTTCGTGTGCGTGGTAACGTTCTTGTCGAAGATCCGTCCGATCGTCTGCTTCATCCAGTGGCCGAAGTGGCCGATCTGGAAGAACTTCGTCAGGACCGTCATCAGGACGCCCGTGCCCAGCAGGATCGCAATGCCGAACCACCCCCATATAAAGTCGTTCAGATCGCCCGCAATGAAATTCAGTACTGCCATGTCTGCTCCTTCCGACCGCTGACGCCGTGGCCTAAGCCCGTCTTTCCGGTATCTGTCACGAAAAAGACGGATGCCGCCGCAGGGCTGCATCCGTCTTCTCTGTACAAATATGACTTTCCGGGCGGTCATGCGCCGCCATTCTGTCCTTTTGCCTGAGAGATTCGTCTTGCGACTTGCACCTTCGGCACTCCACTTAAGGAGTTCTCCAGAAATCCGTCCGCTGCCGGTCTCCGGGAGATCCCGGCAGTTTCTTACGGTCTTTGTGTGAATTTTGATTCATTATAACCCGCGGGATGCGCAGGCGCAAGTGGTAATTTGGCAGAAATTCCGCATATATATGCGCAAATACGGGGCATCCTGCACAAATGCGCCCCTAAAGCGCGGCGGCATTGCGGGCCCTGCGCGTCTTGCGGACGCCCGCGCTTCAGGCTTCCCTTTGGAAATTCCCTTCGAGCACGCCTCTGATGTACGGAATCTTCGCAAGCTGCAGGAAGATGACCGCGCCCACGATCAGCACCGCGAGCTCGCCCGCCGCGACGGTGCCCGCGCTGAACCAGAACGGCTCATTGAACGCGAGTTTCAGCTCCCAGCCGACGATCAGGCCGTTCACGACGGCGCCGACGAACGCGCCGAAGAACAGGCCGGCCGCCTCGCTTTTGAACAGGCGTCTTCCGTAGTGGATGCCGAAGACGGCGATCGCGGTCGCGATCGTGCCGAAAATGTCGTCGTAAGCCATCATCGGCGAGAACAGGTTCGCAATGAAGCAGCCCAGGATCAGGCCCGGAATGTAGCGGATATTGTAGAACGCAAGGAAGATCAGGATCTCCGAGATCCGGAACTGGACGGGACCGTAGGCGATCGGCGCAACGGCGACCGTCAGCACGGCGTAGACCGCCGCGATGATCGCGTTGACGGCCAGGTAAAAAACATTGGTCTTGCTCATGACACTCCTTCAAAAGGGCGCAAAAAAACAGCCCTGGTTTTGTTTAACGACAGGATGGCGCAAACGAACTGTCGGCGCGTATCATAGCACAGGAAGCGGGCCGTGTCAAGCCCGCTTCCCGTATGCGTTTCCGCTGTATTTCCGTCTTTACGAGAACTTCTCCTCGAGGTCTTTGTAGACCTCCGCGAACTTCTCCAGGTAGTCCCGGATCGCGATGTGCTGCGGGCAGATGTCCTCGCACAGGCCGCAGTGCAGGCAGTCCTTCGCCTGGCCGTGGTCCTTTCTGGAGCGCTCGTAATACTGGCTGCTCTTGCCCCCGCCCGTGCAGTACTGGTTGTACAGATCGAAGTAGGCCGGGATGTTGATGTTCATCGGGCACTGCTCCATGCAGTAGCCGCAGGCCGTGCAGGGGATCTCGATCGCGCGTTCGATGATCGAGCGCGCCTCGTTGATGACCTGCTGCTCCTCTTCCGAAAGCGGCTTGAAATCCTGCATATAGGACGTGTTGTCCAGCAGCTGGCCGATGGTGCTCATGCCGGACAGGACCGTCATGACGTTCGGCAGCGACGCCGCGTAGCGGATCGCCCAGGATGCCGGCGACAGGTCCGGAGCCGCGGTCTTGAACACGTCGAGCGCCGCCTGCGGGAGCTTGTTCACGAGCGTTCCGCCCTTGACCGGCTCCATGACGACGACCGGCTTCCCGTATTTCACGCAGAGATCGTAGTTCTTATGCGAGGCGATGACCGGGCTTTCCCAGTCCAGATAATTCAGCTGGATCTGGATGAAGTCGATGATGTCGCCGTACTTCGTCAGCATATCCTCGAGCAGCGCCGGCCGGTCGTGGAAGGAGACGCCGATCTTACCGATGAAGCCCTCTTCCTTCTTCTTCGCGACGAACTCGAACGCCCCCTGCCGGCACGTCCGCTCGTAACGGTCCACGCCCATGTTGTGCAGGAGATAGTAATCGAAATAGTCGACGCCGGTCTTCTTCAGCTGCTCCTCGAAGTATTTCGGATACTCCGCGCCGTCGTAGATGCGGATGATCGGCATCTTGTCCGCGAGCAGGAACGAATCGCGCGGATGGCGTTTGACGAGGCATTCGCGGATCGCGATCTCGGACATTTCCTCGTGATAGGGATAAGCCGTGTCGAAATAGGTGAAGCCCCGCTCCAGGAACGTATCGATCATCCGGGAAAACTGCGGATAGTCGATGGATTTTTTGTCATTGGGGTCTGTGATGGGCAGCCGCATGGCGCCGAACCCGAGTTTCTTCATGCATGATCTCCTTTCGTGATGTGTGCGCCCTGGTACCCGCGCCTTTTATGAGTTCAGTGTTTTATCAACAAATGATCCATGCCCTTCCGGGCACTCTGATCATACCACAGCACGGTCGAAAAAGCAACGAACCGCGCCTTTCCCGCATCAGAAGCAGGCGATGTTGCTGTCGGTGCGCGATTCCGTGCCGCCGACCAGCACGCCGTTCTGCAGCCGCACGATCATCTGGCCGCGGCCGAACGAGGACGCCGACAGTTCGGTGCGGATCCTGTGGCCGCAGCGCCGGAGCGCCCGCGCCACGGAGGCGTCGAACGAGGCCTCCACGGTGACCGAATCGTCGCGCATCCACTGCCAGCGCGGCGCATCCAGCGCCTGCTGCGGGTCCATGTGAAAATCGACGTAATTCGTCACGACCTGGACGTGGCCCTGCGGCTGCATGTAGCCGCCCATGACTCCGAAAGGTCCGACCGGCGCGCCGTCCTTCATCAGGAAGCCCGGAATGATCGTGTGGTAGGTCTTCTTCCCCGGGGCAATGCAGTTCACGTGCGCCGGATCCAGCGAGAAGTCCGCGCCGCGGTTCTGCAGCGCGATGCCCGTTCCCGCGACGACGATGCCCGAGCCGAAGCCCATGTAGTTCGACTGGATCCAGGAGACCATGTTCCCTTCGCCGTCCGCCGCGCAGAAATAGACCGTGCCGCTCTTCGGCGGGACGCCGTGCGTGAAGACCTGCGCCCGGTCCGTGATGAGCCGCGCCCGCGCTGCCCCGTAGGAAGGCGCCAGCAGGTCGCTGCACGAAACGTCCATGAACCGCGGATCCGTCACGTACCGGAACGCGTCCGCGAACGCCAGCTTCATGGCTTCCAGCTGCAGGTGGGCGGTCCGTGCGGAATCTTTCTCCGTGAACTCGAATTCCTTCAGGATGTTCAGCGCCATCAGGGCCGCAATGCCCTGGCCGTTCGGCGGGATCTCGCAGACCTCGTACCCTCTGTAGTTCACGCGGATCGGCTCGACCCATTCCGCGCGGTGGGCCGCCAGGTCCTCCGCACGCAGATAACCGCCGTATTTCCGGCTCTCCTCATCGATCTGTTTCGCGAGGTCCCCGCGGTAGAAGGATTCCGCGCCGGTCTGCCCGATCTCCTGCAGCGTCGCCGCATGGTCCGGCAGGAAGATCATGTCGCCCGCCTCGTACGGCCGGCCTTCCGGCGCGAACGTGTCGAACCAGGCCTTGAAGCACGGCTCTTTCAGCGTCTGCGAATAGAACCTGAACGACGCCTGCCAGCCTTCCGCGAGGTTCGGCGCGCAGGGGTAGCCTTCCTTCGCATATCTGACGGCCGGCTCCAGCGCTTCCTGCAGGGTCAGCCGCCCGAAACGGCCGTTTGCCGCCGCCCAGGCCGCCGGCGCGCCCGGCACGGTGACCGGCGTCCAGCCGCGCACGGGCATCTTCCCGTCCGTGTCCTTCTGATCTTTCAATATCTGTTCGCGCGATGCGAGCATCGGCGCTTTTCCGCTCGAATTCAGGCCGAACAGCCGCTGTTCCTCCGCGCTCCAGATGAGCGCGAACGCGTCCGAGCCGATCCCGTTCGCGGTCGGCTCCACGACGGTCAGG
>JAGDBR010000229.1 GCA_017958935.1 Lachnospiraceae bacterium
GCTATCCCGGCAAACGCTATTACGGCGGCTGCGAGTGCGTCGACGTCGTCGAGCAGATCGCCATCGACCGTGCGAAAAAGGTATTCGGCGCGGCTTATGCGAACGTGCAGCCCCATTCCGGCGCGCAGGCGAATATGGCGGTGTTTTTCGCGCTGCTTTCCCCCGGCGACACGGTCATGGGCCTGAGCCTGACCGACGGCGGTCATCTGACCCATGGCAGTCCGGTCAATATGTCCGGCATGTATTTCAAGATCGTCCCCTACGGTGTGTCGGCGGAAACGGAGACCATCGACTACGACGTGCTGGAAAAGCAGGTGCTGGAGACGAAGCCGAAGATGATCGTCGCGGGCGCCTCCGCTTATGCCCGGATCATCGATTTCCCTCGTCTCTCCGAAATCGCGAAGAAGGCCGGCGCGTACCTGATGGTAGACATCGCGCATATCGCCGGACTCGTGGCGGCGGGACTCCATCCGAATCCGCTGCCTTACGCCGACGTGGTCACGACCACGACCCACAAGACCCTTCGCGGTCCGCGCGGCGGACTGATTTTGACGAATGACGAGGAGCTGGGCAAGAAGTTCAACAAGGCGATTTTCCCCGGCATCCAGGGCGGCCCGCTGATGCACGTCATCGCGGCGAAGGCCGTGGCTCTCGGCGAAGCGCTGAAGCCGGAGTTCAAAGAATACCAGAAGCAGGTGCTGAAAAACGCCAAGGTGCTGGCCGACGAACTGACGAAGGACGGCTTCCGCATCGTCACCGGCGGCACCGACAACCACCTGATGCTCGTCGATCTCCGCAGCAAGAACCTGACGGGCAAGGAGGCGCAGAACCTGTTGGACGAAGTCGGCATCACCGTGAACAAGAACACGATTCCCTTCGAGCCGCTTTCCCCGTTCGTCACCAGCGGCATCCGCCTCGGTTCGCCCGCGCTGACGACCCGCGGATTCAAAGAGGACGATATGAAGGAAGTCGCCGACGTCATCGCGATGACCCTCGACAATCCCAATGACGAATCTGTCCGTGACAAGGCGCGCGCCCGCGTCGCCGCGCTTTGCAAAAAATATCCTCTCTACGAATAATACGAACCAAGGAGGCTCAAACCATGTCCGAAGACCTGAAAGTCCACATCATCGATCATCCGCTGATCCAGCACAAGCTGACCCGCATGCGTATGAAGGACACGTCCTACACGGATTTCCGTGAACTGCTTGAGGAAATCGCCATGCTGATGGCGTACGAGATTACCCGCGACCTTCCGTTGAAGGAAATCGACATCGAGACGCCCGTCGCGCCCTGCCGCGCAACGGTGCTGGCCGACAACGAGGTCGGTCTCGTGCCGATCCTGCGCGCTGGTCTCGGCATGGTCGGCGGCATGCTGAACCTGATTCCGACGGCTCGCGTCGGCCATATCGGTCTCTACCGCGACCCGAAGACGCTGAAGCCTATCGAGTATTACTGCAAGCTTCCGCCCAACCCGGAGAACCGCATCTTCATCGTCGTCGATCCGATGCTGGCCACCGGCGGCTCCTCGGCGGCGGCGCTGACGATGCTGAAAAAGCACGGCGCGAAAAA
>JAGDBR010000230.1 GCA_017958935.1 Lachnospiraceae bacterium
GGCGGCCTGATCCAGAAGGCGAAGGCGATGGTGCCGCTGCTGATCCCGCTGTTCGTGTCGGCGTTCCGCCGCGCGAACGAACTCGCACAGGCGATGGAAGCGCGCTGCTACCACGGCGGCGACGGGCGGACGAAGCTGCACCCGCTGACCTATGACAAGACGGACCGGCTGGCGTACCTTTGCCTGCTCGTGTATCTGGGCGTCATGATCGCGATCGCGGTCCTGACCCGGTGAGCGCCATGAGACGGATCCGGCTGAAAGTCGCATACGACGGCACGAACTACGTCGGCTGGCAGGTCCAGCCGAACGGCGTCTCGATCGAGGAAGTCCTGAACCGTGAACTGCGCCACCTTCTGAAGGAGGACGTTCACGTGATCGGCTGCTCCCGGACGGATTCGGGCGTGCACGCGGACGGAAACGTCTGCGTGTTCGACACGGAATCGCGGATCCCGGCGGACAAGTTCAAGTTCGCGTTGAACGTGGGGCTTCCGCAGGACATCGTGATCCAGGAATCAGACGAGGTGCCGCTTTCCTATCATCCGCGGAAAATGGCTTCGGTCAAGACCTACGAGTACCGGATCCTGAACCGGACGGTGCCGCTCCCGAAAGAGCGGAACTACGCTTACTTTTATCATTATCCGCTCGACGTCGAAAAGATGCGGGAAGCCGCGTCGGTCCTCGTCGGGACGCATGATTTCACGTCCTTCTGTTCGATCCATACGTCCGTCAAGGATTTCGTGCGGACCGTTTACGGGATCGACATTTGGAAAGAGGACGACGTCATCACGCTCCGGATCGCCGGCAGCGGGTTCCTGTACAACATGGTGCGGATCATCGTCGGGACGCTCGTCGAGATCGGCGCGGGCTTCAGGCCCGTCGAAGACATGCGGCGGATCCTGGATGCGAAGGACCGCGCGGAAGCCGGCAACACGGCGCCCGCGAACGGCCTGACGCTGAAGAAGATCGAGCCCTGCGAAGGCGCGCCGGAAGAGGACGAAGACATGACCGGAGGAGAAGACAATGTTTGAGACGACGCTGTGGAAAGTCATCGGCATGCTGTTCATGATGATCCCCGGCTATCTTGTGATGAAGCTGAAGATCGCGAAAGAGCATGACCTGAAGGCCCTTTCCACGAACCTGCTCTACGTCGCGACCCCGTTCATGCTGATCAACGCGTTCTCCCGCATGGAGTTCAACTGGACCCACGTCGGGCAGATGGGGCTGTTCTTCGTTGTCACGTTCCTTTTGCAGGCGGCGATGCTCGCGGCTGTCTTTTTCTCGATCCGGAAGAAGCACAACGACACGGACCACCGCGTGCTCTGCACGGAATCGGCGCTCGGCAACACCGCCTATTTCGGGCTTCCGATCGTGATCGCCCTGTTCCCGGACCAGCCGCTTCTCGCGGCATTCGCGATGATCAACAGCCTCGGCATGAGCATCCTCGCGTTCACGTTCGGCGAATACGCGGTCACGAACGACACGAAGTTCATTTCCCTGAAGCAGGTCCTGCTCAACCCGACCTCGGTCGGCCTTCTGATCTCGATCCCGCTGTACGCGCTCGGCGCGCATGCGTGGATGCCCGCAGCGATCAAGGACGCCTGCCAGAGCTTCAGCAACATGACGGCGCCGCTGTCCATGTCGATCCTCGGCATGCGGCTCGCGTCCGAATCCTTCGGCGAGATCTTTAAGAACAAACTGGTCTACCTGATCATGCTGCTCAAGCTGATCGTGTTCCCGCTGTTCGGTTTCGCGGTCGCGTATTTCCTGCCCGTGCCGGACTATTTCAAGGCCTGCATGCTGATCATGTGCGCGGTGCCTGTCGCGTCCGTCTGCCTGTCGATGTCCGAGAAGCACGACGCCGGCCAGAAGCTTGCCGCGAACGGCCTTCTGCTGTCCACGATCGCGAGCGTCGTCACGATCCCGCTGGTGACGCTGCTGACGGCACTGCTCTAAGCGGCGGCCGTGCCGCCGGATCCTTTCCGGCGCTTTTGGCGTACGGTTTTCCGTACGCTTCACGCATCCGTTTTCCGGACCTTTCACGTGCGGTCCGCAAGCCTTTCCCGGCAGTACGGGAAGCGCTGCGGACC
>JAGDBR010000231.1 GCA_017958935.1 Lachnospiraceae bacterium
AACAGATCCACGAGCACCGTATAGATCGGCTTCATCGCGAGCACGAAAAAGGTCGACGCCGTGACGAGAAAGACCAAAAAGACGACCGTCAGGGCGACGTTCAATATGACGTACGGTTTTTTCTTGTGTTTAAATGCGCTCATGGCTCCCGGCTTAAAGTTCCATTTCCAGCGCGATCTTCAGCGCTTCTTCGTCTTCCTTCGTCAGCGCGGTGATCGATTTTCCGTTCATGATCTCCTTCACGTAGGTGTAGCAGCCCTCCTGACCGTGAATGGAATTGATGATGACGCCGTTGTTTTCATTGTTTAACAGGCAGATCGAGGAACTCACCTTGCCGGCCATGCCCGGAAACGCGTTGAACTTCACGATGCCGATCTTCCGGTAGGCGGTCAGCATTTCATCGTTCAGCTTGACGATCTCGTTGATGTTGTTCTTCAACTGGATCTTGACCCGCTGGTTGTCGTCGATGACCTTCTCCAGCCGCTCTTCGAGCGACGCGCCGTCGGAGCCGCGAAGGAACTTGTCCAGCCGCTTTTTCAGGCGGTTCTGCTTCCCGATCAGGATCGCGATCAAAATGATCGCGAACAGCGTGACGACGATGCCGGCAAGCAGCATATAAGGCGCCGCGTTCAGATAAAACGCCTTCATGGATTCCCAGAAATTCATGGAGCCTCCTCAGTTCACGTGGGCGGAGATCCGCTCAAAATCCTCTAACGAATAAAAATCGATCTCGATCGTGCCCTTGTTGTCGCCCGTCCGTTTAATGCGGACCCTGGTGCCGAGTTTTTGCTGAAGCGCATGCGCCGCCTCTTCATAGGCGACCTCGTTTTTCGTCACCTTTTTCGGCTTTACGGGCTTCTTTTTCCTGCCGTAAGACGCGACGAGCCGTTCGACTTCCCGGACGCTTAAGCGGTTTTCGACCGCCTGTTTCGCGATCTCGGACTGCGCGGCAGAGGAATCGAGCCCCAAAATGACCTTCGCGTGCCCGGTCGACAGCGTACCGGCTGCGAGATACGCCTGAACGTCCTTCGGAAGCTTTAAGAGACGAAGCGCGTTCGTGATGCCCGTCCGGCTCTTGGAAACGCGTTCCGACAGGGTTTCCTGCGTCATTTGGTATTCTTCGATCAGCGCGCGGTAGGCTTCGGCTTCTTCGATCGGATTCAGATCCTTTCGCTGAATGTTTTCGATCAGGGAGATCTCCGCGGCGTGCGCTTCGTTATAGTCCCGGATCAGGACCGGAACTTCCTTTAATCCCGCTAGTTTCGCGGCGCGCCAGCGGCGCTCGCCCGCAACGATCTCGTAATGCTCGCCCTTTTTCACGACGATCAGCGGCTGGATCACGCCGTGGACGCGGATCGAATCCGCAAGTTCGTTGAGTTCCGCCTCGGAAAAGTCCTTTCGCGGCTGGCTGCGGTTCGGCTCGACCAAACGGATCTTTACCGATATCTCTCCCTTTTCAGGCGTTTCGCCGGCTGCCGAGGGCGCTTTGCGGTTCATGTCCGCGACCTCGCCGAGCAGCGTGCCCAAACCTCTTCCAAGCCCTTTATTTTTTACTGCCATATCGCACTCCTCGTTTTACTGCGCATTCGATGGTTCCACGTGGAACGTCATCAGTTCGTCCGCCAGATTCAGATAGGCCGCCGCGCCCGGAGAACGCGGATCATACTCTAAGATCGACATTCCGTGCGACGGCGCTTCCGCAAGCCGGACGCTTCTCGGAATGATCGTACGGTATACCTTTTCCCTTAAATACTCCCGAACGCTGTCGACCACCTGCTGTGACAGATTGGTCCGCGCGTCAAACATCGTAAAGACCACGCCTTCCACGCTGAGCGCGGGATTCAGCTTCTTCTGGACGAGCTGGATCGTGTGCATCAGCTGCGTCAGTCCCTCCATCGCGTAGAACTCGCACTGGATCGGGATCAGAATGGAGTCCGCCGTCGTCAGCGCATTGACCGTCAGGAGCGTCAGGCTCGGCGGGCAGTCGATCAGAATATAGTCGTAATGATCGGCGACCCCGCGGATCTTCCGTTTTAAAATGAATTCGTGCCGGTCGATGTCCAGCATTTCGATCTCCGCGCCGGCAAGATCCACCGTCGAAGGGATCAGGTCGAGACCTTCCGCGACTTCCTTCCGGATGCAGTACGCCGCCTTAACGTCGTTGATCAGCAGGTCGTAGACCGTATTTTGCTGAAATTTATCGACACCCAGGCCGCTCGTCGCGTTGCCCTGGGGGTCCAGATCGATCAGAAGCACCTTTTTACCGCGCGCCGCAAGCGCCGCGGATAAATTGACGGCCGTCGTCGTTTTTCCGACGCCGCCTTTTTGGTTTGCAACTGCAATAATGCGTCCCATATGCGTTCTCCCGTAGGGTAATGACGCTATGACGGCCGTTTTCCGCGTTTCCGCCACAGGTGATATTATTATAGCATAGGTAAGGGGAATAATCTACAAAAAGATATGTGTCGCAAGATGTTCCACGTGGAACAATTCTCACCTG
>JAGDBR010000232.1 GCA_017958935.1 Lachnospiraceae bacterium
AGCGGCTATATCGCCCGGGTAGCCTTTGTGATGGACAAGCTGCTGCGCAAGCTCGGCCTGTCCGGCCGCAGCATCGTTCCCCTGCTCATCGGATTCGGCTGCACGGTTCCAGCCGTCATGGCGACCCGGACCCTGCCCAGCCAGCGGGACCGCAAGATGACCATCCTGCTGACCCCCTTCATGAGCTGCACCGCGAAGCTGCCCATCTACGCCTTCTTCGTGGACGCGTTCTTCCCGAAGTACAAGGCGCTGGTCATGATCGGCCTCTATCTGCTCAGCATCCTGATCGGCATCCTCATCGCGTTCCTCTACCGGAAGACGCTGTTCAAGGGTGAAGCCGTTCCCTTCGTCATGGAGCTCCCGAACTACCGTCTGCCAAGCGTCCGGAACACGGCGCAGCTTCTGTGGGAGAAGTCCAAGGATTTCCTGCAGAGAGCCTTCTCGGTCATTCTGATCGCCACCATCGTGGTGTGGTTCCTGCAGAGCTTCAACTTCCGGTTCGACCTGGTGGAGAATTCGAAAGACAGCATCCTCGCGTCTGTTGCGGGCTTCATCGCCCCGGTCTTCTCGCCCCTCGGGCTCGGGGACTGGCGGATCGTCACGTCCTTAATCAGCGGATTCATGGCCAAGGAAAGCGTCGTCTCCATTCTGGAGGTTCTGTTCCGGGCGGAGGGCGGCATATCCGCCGTAATGAGTTCGCTTGCGGCGTTTTCGCTGCTTACCTTCAGTCTGCTCTACACGCCCTGCGTGGCGGCGGTCGCCTCGGTTCGGCGGGAAATGGGACGCAGATGGGCCCTGTACGTCGTAGTCGTCCAGTGCGCCGTCGCCTGGGTCGCCGCGTTCCTGGTCCGTCTGATCGGCCTTCTGATCGGCGCCGGATGAGGAGGGTGTCAAATGAACTGGGTGGACATTCTGATCCTTGCCGCCGTCGCTGCCGCCGCCGGCTTCGCAATCTGGCTGATCCGAAGGAACCGGAAAAAAGGATGCTCCTGCTGCGGAGACGCACGGTCCTGTTCCGGATCCTGCGGGACCTGCGGAAAGAAAAAGCAATAACGAAGAAACGCGCTCCTGTCGCCGCTGAAAGCGGTGGGAGCGCGTCTTTCATTTTCACACAGCCGATCTTCGACCGCTCAGCCTTCCATGCGGCCGATCGCGGAAACGGCGTTGGGCTCCACGTGGCAGAGCAGAAACCACACCTCCACCCCCGCCCGTCGGGCGTCCTCCATGGCGGCCCCGAACGCAGGATCCGTTTCCAAATTTGGCCGGACCTCCGTCACGCCGTCCATCTGGATCACGAAGGCCAAAACGGACCGGTATCCTTCCGCCTTCGCCCGGATCAGTTCCCGGAGATGCTTCACCCCGCGGACCGTCGGCGCGTCCGGGAAAAAACCGACGCCGTCTCTTTCCAGGGTGCAGCCTTTCACCTCCAGCAGGGTTTTCTCACTTCCCCGGTCCATGTAGAAGTCGATCCGGGAGTCCCCGAATCCGTATTCCGGAAGGATCCGGTCGTAGCCCTGCTCCCGCAGCCACTCGAAGGCGATTCTGTTCGGCGCCTGGCTGTCGATGTTGATGAGCAGACCGCTGTCCTTTCGCACGGCGACGAGATCGTACGCGGTCTTCCGGAGCGGATTGTCCGACGATGTCAGCCACACTTCGGCTCCGGGGATCAAAAGCTCCCTGCAGCGCCCCGTGTTCTTCACGTGGGCAGTCACCGTCCGGCCGTCCAATGCGGCATGGGCGATGAACCGGTTCGGCCGGTCCAGAAAGACCGCCCGTTCAATGTTTCCGTAGACCATCGTGCTCAGTCCGAGACGTCCGCGTCGGGAACGATCAGAAGGTCGTAGTCCGGATAGAGAGCCCCGACTTCGCCGTACAGCGTTTCCAATGCTTCCTTTCGGTCCGCTTCGAAGCTGACGACCACGTCGAAACGCATTGTTTTCTTTTCGGTGTCGGCGTAGAACCCGTGCATCTGGAGCGCCCAGTCGTGGGCCATGACGGTCTTCTGCACCGCGTTGCGCATCTGCGCCGCCTCGTCGTCGGAGGTATTGAAGGAATAGACGCCGATGCCTGTCAAAATGATCCCGGTCTTCCGGTAGACGTCCGTCTGGATCCGCCGCGTGATCCGGTCCACGTCGTCCACACACAGATTGTCAGGCAGTTCGATGTGGACTGAGCCGTAGTTCTTGTTCGGGCCGTAATTGAAAAGGATAACGTCGTAGGCGCCTAACACCGCGTCGTCCGCGCAGATGATCTCTTTCAGTTCCTTCGTCGTTTCCGCGTCCTCGCGTTTGCCGATGATGTCGTTCAGCGTCTCGATCATCATCTCTATTCCGGCCTTGATGATGAAGCCCGCGATGATCACGCCGACGTATGCTTCCAGCGAAATCTCCCAGACCAGATACACGATCGCCGAAGCGAGAACGGAAGAGGAAAGAACCGCGTCGAACAGCGCGTCCGAACCGGACGCGGTCAAAGCGCCGGAATGGACCTTCTTTCCCTGTTTTTTCACGTACAGTCCGAGGATCAGCTTCACGACGATGGCAACGGATATGATGATGATCGATACCGTGCTGTAGTCCGCCGCTTCCGGATGGATGCTCTTTTTGACCGACTCGACGAGAGACGTGATGCCCGCGTAAAGCACGAGGGCGGCGACGATCATGGAACTCAGGTATTCGATCCTGCCGTACCCGAGGGGATGCTTTTTGTCGGGCTGTTTCGCGCCGAGCTTC
>JAGDBR010000233.1 GCA_017958935.1 Lachnospiraceae bacterium
AGCGTGGTGTCCTTCACCTTCAGGACCAGGTCGAGATCCTTGGTATCAAGGAAGACGTCATCAAGTCTACCGCGACCGGTATTGAAATGTTCCGTAAGCTGCTTGACGAAGCGCAGGCCGGCGACAACATCGGCGTCCTTCTCCGCGGCGTCAACAGAACCGACATCCAGCGCGGCCAGGTCATGGTCCGCCCGGGTTCCGTTACCTGCCACAAGAAGTTCACCGCTCAGGTGTACGTCCTGACGAAGGATGAAGGCGGTCGTCATACCCCGTTCTTCAACAACTATCGTCCGCAGTTCTACTTCCGTACAACGGATGTCACGGGTGTCTGCAACCTTCCGGCCGGCACGGAAATGTGCATGCCTGGCGATAACGTTGAGATGACCGTCGAACTGATCCACAACGTCGCGATGGAGCAGGGTCTTCGCTTCGCTATCCGCGAAGGCGGACGTACCGTCGGTTCAGGCCGTGTTGTTTCCATCATTGAGTAATCTCAATTGAGTCACCTGAAGACCCCGCCTTTATCGGCGGGGTCTTTTTTTGCGCCTGTGCGGCTGATTGTCCACTTGTTTGTTGAAACTTGCGCGTAACTATGTTAAAATAAATCCAAATGAGTAAACGTATTCTTGCACTGATTTGTATCGTTCTGCTGGCGCTTGGCATCTTCGCGCCGGCTGTTCCCGCGCGCGCTTTTGACGAGGATTACGGAAAAGAGGCCTGGGAGTGCCTGCAGTATATCGACGCGAACCTCAGCGAGCGCCTGTCTGACGCGCGGATCTATACCGACACGAAGAACCATGACGCCGCGGGCGCCTGGATCAAGTCGAAGCTGGAATCCTACGGCTACAGCGTGAACGTGCTGAAGTGGGTGAACGAGGGCACGGACCTGACGACTTATTACGTCAGGCGGCCGGGCCGGTCCGGAAAGCGCATCGTCGTCGGCGCGCATTACGACTGCGTCGAGACGAAGGGCGTCGAGGACAACGGCACCGGCGTGTCGGTCCTGCTGGAGCTCGCGAAGCGTTTCGTCGATTACGAATGCCCGCTGACCGTCGATTTCTGCTTCTTCGACGCCGAGGAGACGATGGGCTATTCGGGCTCCTACATGTACCTGGACCAGGTCAAGGACCTGGAGAACATCATGTGCTACCTGAACATCGACTGCGTCGGCGCCGGCGACACGATGTTCGCTTACGGCGGCATCTGGGAGGACGGGAACCTGCTCCGCACGTGGCCGCTGTACATGGCCATGGACGGCGCCTATAAATGCGGGCGGATCCCGCTGAACTATATTCCGAAGGAAGTGAACGACTACTGGCCGTATCCGACGCGCACAGGCAGCTCGGATCACTGGTTCTTCAACCTGAAAGGCGTTCCCTACGTCTATTTCGAGTGCAATGCCTGGATCACGCCGGACGGGAAGATCGGGAATCCGGAGAAGCCGCAGCTGTACAATACGTCGGACCCGGCTTTTGCTTCCACGAACGGGCAGATCATTCATCTGGCGCAGTGGGAGGATTTGAAGACGCTCGAATCCGCTTTCCCGGGCAGGATCAAAACGCATATGAGCGGGTACTCCGAGGTCATCACCTGGATGCTCCGCTTCATGGACGAGACTTCACCGGGCCTTTATCAGCGCCCGATCGAGCATGTAGAGCCGACGACGGAAGCGCCC
>JAGDBR010000234.1 GCA_017958935.1 Lachnospiraceae bacterium
GAGACGGAAGACGGCGCTTCGGAAGACGGTTCCGTCCGGGACGTTTCCGGCGTGCTCTCACCGGATGCCGCCGTGCTCTCCGCTCCGGAAGCCGGTGTGTCCGCGGGCGTCGAGCCTGCCGGCTCCTCCGGTTTTCCACCTGCCAGAATGATGATCAGCACGGTCAGCGCCACGGGAAGGAGGGCCGCCAGGACCGTCAGCACGGTCTTCCGTATCCTCCTGATCTTCCGCCGCTTCGCGAGCGCAGCGCGTTTCTTTTTCGACGCGCCCTGCGAAGACGCCTTCTCCTTCTCCATATGCCCTTAAATATCTTTACTTTTATCTGTTTTCGTATTAAAATGAACTCTGTGCCGGCACGCCCGGAAGGCCGCCGTCCGGCACGCACAGTCCGGAACTATTATAAACGCATTGACCGGGATTGTAAAGATTTTTCGCTGTTTCGAAAGCGTCGCGATGAAAGAAAAGATCTGCCGGAGCCGTTTCGTTCAATGGCTCTCCTCCCTGAAAATCTCACAGTGGCTCGCAAACAGCCCCGTGCTCGGAAAATACTGCACGTACGAGATCATCACCTACGTGATCTGCGGAGTGCTGACGACCGTCGTCAACTACGTCGTCTACTTCCTCGTCCCGCTCGGGACGGAGGGGACCGAGGTCGTCATCAAGACCGGCATCGCCTGGGTCGCGGCCGTCCTGTTCGCCTTCGTCGTGAACAAGGTCTTCGTTTTCGACAGCCCCTCGTGGGACGCAAAGACCGTCGTCCGGGAGCTCGTGCCCTTCATCGTCGCGAGGCTTCTGTCCCTCGGGTTCGACGCGCTGTTCATGTACGTGACCGTCGGGCTCCTGGGCCTGAACGAGCCGCTCTTCAAGATCATCTCGAACATCTTCGTCATGATCGCCAATTATTTCGCATCCAAACTGATCTTCAGAAAAAGGGAATCATCAGATGAATGATACAGTCACCAAAAAAGGCTTCCGGGAGCGGCTCGTTTCGGCGGGTCCGTACCTGACCGCCTTCTTCATCCCCGTCCTCGTCATGGTGGTCGTGTTCATCGAGCGCGGCTTCTGGCCGATCGGGGACAAATGCTTCTTAAGGACCGACATGTACCACCAGTACGTGCCCTTCCTGCAGGAACTGCGGAACAAGTTCGCCTCCGGCGGCTCCCTCTTCTATTCGTGGAACATCGGCGGCGGCACGAACTTCTGGACGCTCTCGGCCTATTACCTCGCGTCCCCGACGAACCTTCTGCTCGCCGTCTGGCCCCGCGGCTACGTCATCGAATACGCGACCTTCATGATCGTGAACAAGATCGGTCTCTGCTCGCTGACGATGGCCTATTACCTGAACAAGCGGCACGACAACCACGGCCTCGCGGCTTACCCCGCGGCCTTCTTCGGCACGTTCTACGCGCTTTCCGGCTACATGGCGGCCTACAACTGGAACCTCATGTGGCTCGACTGCCTCGCGCTCTTCCCGATCGTGATCCTCGGCCTCGAGCGTCTCGTGAAGGAGAACAAGGGCCTGCTGTATTCCGTCGCGCTCGGCCTGACGATCCTCTCGAACTATTACATCGCGATCATGGTCTGCATGGGCGTCGCGGTCTACTGCTTCTTCCTGCTCGGCACCGAGCGCGAGATGCTGAAGGACTTCGGCACGAAGCTTCTGAAGTTCATCGGCTACACGCTGCTCGCGGTCGCCCTGTCCATGGTCTTCCTGCTGCCCTACGTCAACTATTTCAAGATGACGGCCTCGGCCGGCAGCACGTTCCGCTGGGAGTGGTACAGCTACTTCCCGGTCTTCGACATGGCCGCGCGGCACCTGATGAACGTCCAGCCGCACACCGGCCTCGACCACTGGCCGAACATCTACTGCGGCATCGCCGTCTTCCTGTTCATTCCGTTCTATTACATGAACCGCCGCGTCACGCTGCGTGAAAAGATCGGCTATACGATCGTGCTGATCTTCTTCTACTTCAGCTTCTCGACGCGCGCCATGGACTACATCTGGCACGGCTTCCACATCCCGAACTCCCTGCCCTGCCGGCAGGCGTTCATCTACATCTTCATCCTGATGACCATGTCCTACCGCGGCTTCCGCGGGCTGAAGGACCGGACGTTCCGGGAGATCGGCATGGTCATGCTGTTCGCGCTCGGCTTCACGTTCGCGGCGGAGAAGCTGATGGACGACAAGGAAATCTACACGAATTACGTGTTCTACGTCAGCGCGCTCTTCATCGTGCTCTACACGATCGTCCTGTACGTCTACCGGAAGGGCCGCTCCTACAAGGACATCCTGCTGATCGTCGCCCTGTCGCTCGCCGCGATCGAGACCTGCGTGAACACGAGCATCACCTCGGTCTCCACGGTCCGGCGCACCGACTACAAGAGCTATGACAGCGGCGTCGAGAAGATCATGGACGAGATCCGCTTCGAAGAGGACGGCGCGTTCTACCGCGTCGAGAAGACCGCGAACCGGACGAAGAACGACGGCGCCTGGCTGAACTATCCGTCGATCTCGACGTTCTCATCCTGCGCGAATTCGAAGCTCACGGACTTCTACACGAAGCTCGGCCTTGAGTCTTCGTTCAACGCCTACGGTTCGAAGGGTCAGACCCCGTTCACGAACATGCTGATGGGCGTGAAGTATTCGATCGCCGTCGACAATGAGCTGCCGGAGAACGACCGGCTGTACGAGCTGTACGACACGAACGGCGCGAACGTCTGGATCTACCGGAACAAGTATGCGCTCTCCTTAGGCTACGTGGTCCCGCGCACCGTCATGGACCAGTGGACGATGGCGGGCAACACCCCGCTCGTCGTGCAGAACCGGCTCGCGAAGGAAATGAACGGCGGGCAGGAGATCTTCGAGGACGTCACGCCCTCCTACACGCCCGGCACGACGGTCAGCCTGCTCGTCCCGGACGAAGGCACCTATTACGCCTACATCATGAAGGGCAATGCGAACGACGTCGAGGTGACCTATAACGGCAAGTCGAAGAAATACGACAGCCTGAACCGCAGCTATACGATCGTGCTCGGACAGTGCGACCCGACGAAGACGATCACGTTCAAGAACGTGTCCGAGAACTCTTCCCGGAACCTCGACATCACGCTCTACCGGCTGAACGAGGAAGCGCTCATCGACACGTACAAGGCGTTCAGCCGCTCCGAGTTCGTGGTCGACAAGTTCAAGGACACCCGGATCGACGGCCACATCGACGTTCAGGAGGCCGGGCTCTTCCTGACGACCGTCGCCTGGGAGGAAGGCTGGGACGTCTATCTGGACGGCGAGAAGATCGAGCCGGAGAACGTCAAGGACGCCTACATCGGCTTCAACATCACCGAGGGCCGTCACGAGATCTCGCTCCGGTACCACGTGCCCTGCTTCGTCCTCGGCCTGCTGATCTCGCTCGCCGCCGCAGCCGCCATGGTCCTGATCGGCGTACTGTCGCATAAGAAAGAAAAAAAACAGCGTGAAAAGCTCGAGCGCATCGAACGTGCGAAAGTGCTGATCGCCGACAGCACGGATCCTTCCGAGGGACCCGTTCCCGCCGCAGAGGTGACGACATGAGGAAATACCGTCTTCGCATCGGTCTGGACGTCGACGACGTCCTGTACGAATGCAATTCCTTCGCGCTGCAGCTGCTGCGCGAAAAATAC
>JAGDBR010000020.1 GCA_017958935.1 Lachnospiraceae bacterium
CGCGAGGAAGTTCAGCGGGCGCGGGCCGAAGGAAATGATCTTCAGTTCGGAAACGGCCACGACCGCGCGGGCGATCGGCTCGAACGCGTGGATCATGACCGCGCAGTCCTCCGCGTCGCCGACCGGATAAGGCGGGATGTACGTCTTTCCGATGTTCCGATGTTTCTGGTTGTAACTGGCGTTCAGCATGCCGCAGTACGCGTCGCCGCGGCCCTGGATCAGGTCGTTCTGGCTCTCTTCCGCTGCCGCGATGAACATCTTCGGGCCGTCAAAGTGCTTGGCCAGAAGCGTCTCGGAGATCTCCGGGCCGAAGTTGCCCAGATAAACGACAAGGGCGTTGCAGCCGTTGGCCTTGATGTCTTCCAGCGCCTGCACCATGTGGATCTCGGACTCCACGATGCAGATCGGGCATTCGTACAGCGTCTCTGCGCCGTATTTCTTCGTGTAAGCGTCGACAAGCGCTTTCCTGCGGTTCACGGAAAGCGATTCCGGGAAGCAGTCTCTCGAAACCGCCACCAGACCGATTTTCAACTGCGGTGTGTTCAGCATTGTTCAGATCTCCTTTTCGCGTTGATTATTTGTGCAGCAGGCCGCTCTTCTCTCCGGCGGCGCTGCCCGATATCCAAATCCACTATACACCATTTTCACGCATATGCCAATACTTTTTATGCATTGGCGTCCGCATCGTGCAGAAACGCCCAGACCTCCCCGGCGACGGCCTTATTGAAGCCGTCCAGCGCCGCGATCTCCTCCGCGGTCGCCTCCTTCAGCCTGTCAATGCTTTCGAACGAGCGGATCAGCGTCTTCTCGCGCTTCGGCCCGATCCCCGGGATGCCGGAAAGCACCGAGCGGATCGAGTTCTGCGTGTGCAGGCCGCGGTGATAGGTGATCGCGAAGCGGTGCGCTTCGTCCTGGATCCGCGTGATCAGGTGGAAGCCTTCGGAATGTGTATCGATCGGCAGCTCGACGTCCCGGTAATACAGACCGCGCGTGTTGTGGTGGTCGTCCTTGACCATGCCGCAGACCGGGATCTCAAGGCCCAGCGCCTCCAGCACGCGCTCCGCGACGTGCACCTGTCCCTTTCCGCCGTCCATCATCAGGACGTCCGGAAGGCGCGCGAACTTGTCGTCGCCGTCCAGCGCCCGTCTGAACCGGCGCGTCAGGACCTCCTCCATCGATGCGTAGTCGTCGGGGCCGGCGACGGTCTTGATCCGGAACTTGCGGTAGTCGTTCTTCTTCGGCTTTCCGTCCTCGAAGACGACCATCGAACCGACAGACTCGAAGCCTGAGATGTTCGAGATGTCGAAGGCCTCCATGCGCCGGATCCCCGGGATGCCCGTCAGCTCTTCGAGCTCGCGCAGGGCGCCGAAGGTCCTCGCTTCCTCGCGCTTCAGTTTCTCCTTGTCCTGGTCGAGCACCATCTGCGCGTTCTTGTACGCGAGCTCCATGAACTTTTCCTTCTGCCCGCGCTTCGGGACGAACAGCGTCACCTTCGCGCTGCGCTTCGCGCTCAGCCACTCGGCGATGATATCCTGCTCGTCGGGCGCCTCCTGGAGGAAGATCTCCTTCGGAATGAACGGCGTGCCCGCGTAATACTGCTTCACGAACTCGGACAGCAGGTGCGCCCGGTCCTCCTTTTCGACCGCGCGCATATGGAAATGGTCGCGGCCCATGAGCTTGCCGTCCCGGACGAAGAAGACCGATACGACGGCGTCCGTCTCGTTCTTCGCGAGCGCAATGAAATCGCGGTCTTCCGACGTCTGCACGTCGGTGATCTTCTGCTGCGCCGTGACGTGTGCGACGGCGTTCAGCAGGTCGCGGCAGCGGAGCGCTTCTTCATAATTCTCCGCCTCGGACGCTTCCCGCATCTTCCGCTCCAGGTCCGCCGTGATCTCCTTCGAATCCCCGTTCAGGAAACGGAGGATCCGGTCGATGCTCTCCCGGTAGTCTTCAACGGAGATCAGATGCGCGCACGGCCCGCTGCACAGGCCGATATGATAGTTCAGGCACGGCTTTTCGGCCGGCCCGTCCGCCTTCAGCGCCTTCCGGCAGGTGCGGATCCTGAACAGTTTCTGCAGCAGCTCGAGCGTTTCCTTGACCGCGAAGGCCGAGGTATACGGCCCGAAGTACAGGGACTTGTCGCGCCGGATGATCCGGGACATGAAGACGCGCGGGTAATCTTCCTCCACCGTCACGCGGATGTAGGGATAACCCTTGTCGTCCATCAGCATCGTGTTGTACCGCGGCCGGTACTCCTTGATCAGGTTGCACTCCAGGACGAGCGCCTCTGTCTCTGAATCGGTCACGATGTACTCGAAATGGTCAATGTTCGAAACCATCTTCAGGATCTTCGCGGTCTTGCCCCGCGAAGACTGGAAATATTGCCGGACGCGGTTCTTCAGGACCTTCGCCTTGCCGACGTAGATCACTTCGTCCAGCGCGTTATGCATCAAGTAAACTCCCGGCTTGGCCGGGAGATTTTTCAGTTCTTCTTCGATATTGAAAACAGGGGTGTCCGCCATGGTCAGCCGTTTTCGTCAGTGCCTGCGGCTGAAGGCGCTGCGGGAGCGCTGTCGCCGGTGTCTTCGCCCGTGCCGTCAGCCTGTGCGGGAGCGTTTTCACCGCTGTCCTCGGCCGCGTCCGCAGCCTTTGCGGGAACGCTCTCTTCCGCGTCTTCCGCCTGCCTTTCCTCCAGCGCCTTTTCGCTCTGGCATTTCCGCAGGATGCTCATGAACTCTTCGCCCGTGATCGTTTCCTTCTCGATCAGGTAGGCCGCGATCTTATCCAGCTCGTAGCGGTGCGTCGACAGCATTTCCTTCGCCGTCTCGTACGAATCCGCCAGCAGCTGACGGACCTCGCGGTCGACTTCCGCCGCCGTCGAATCCGCCACGTTCAGGCGGCTCCGCTGCTCCAGATACTGCGACTCGATCGATTCCAGCTGCATCAGGCCGAAGTAATCGGACATGCCGTACATCGTGATCATCGCGCGGGCGTACTTCGTCGCCTTCTCGATGTCGTTCGCGGCGCCCGTCGTCACGTCGCCGAAGATCAGTTCCTCCGCCGCGCGCCCGCCGAGGGCGACGACGATCATGTCCAGGATCTCCTTCTTCGTGTTCAGGTACTTCTCTTCTTCGGGCGTCTGCATGACGTAGCCCAGCGCGCCCATCGTACGCGGTACGATCGTGATCTTCTGGACCGGCTCCGCGTTCTTCTGCAGCGCGGCGATCAGGGCGTGGCCGACCTCGTGGTAGGACACGATCTTCCGCTCCTGCTGCGACATGATGCGATCCTTCTTCTCCTTGCCGACGAGGACCACCTCGACCGCTTC
>JAGDBR010000235.1 GCA_017958935.1 Lachnospiraceae bacterium
CGTTTCCGCGGCGCCGAAGAGACGAAGAACGGCGAGCAGTTCTCGAAGGAGCTGGCCGATCTGGCGGATCTGTACGTCTGCGACGCTTTCGGTTCCGCGCACCGCGCGCATGCGTCGGTCGTCGGCGTGACGAAGTTCATCACCGAAAAGGGCGGCGAGAACGCTGTCGGTTATCTGATGAACAAGGAGATCGAGTTCCTCGGCAACGCCGTCGAGCATCCGGTCCGTCCGTTCGTCGCGATCCTGGGCGGCGCGAAGGTCGCCGATAAGCTGAACGTCATCTCGAACCTGCTGGAGAAGTGCGACACGCTGATCATCGGCGGCGGCATGGCCTACACGTTCCTGAAGGCGCAGGGCATCGAGATCGGCGAGTCCCTCGTCGACGATACGAAGATCGAGTACTGCGCAGAGATGCTGAAGAAGGCGGAAGAGCTCGGCAAGAAGCTCCTGCTCCCGGTCGACACGGTCGTCGCGGATTCCTTCCCGGATCCGATCGACGCCCCGATCGAGACCGAGGTCGTCGATTACGACAAGATCCCGGCCGACAAGCAGGGCCTGGACATCGGACCGAAGACGCGCGAACTGTTCGCGGCGGAGATCGCGAACGCGAAGACCGTCGTCTGGAACGGACCGATGGGCGTGTTCGAGAACCCGATCCTTGCGGCCGGCACGAACGCGGTCGCGGCTGCGCTGGCGGATTCCGACGCGATCACCGTCATCGGCGGCGGCGATTCGGCGGCGGCCATCAACAAGCTCGGCTATGCCGACAAGATGAGCCACATCTCGACGGGCGGCGGCGCGTCTCTGGAGTATCTGGAGGGCAACGGCCTTCCGGGCGTCGACGCGGCGGACGAGGTTTGAAAACCAGGGCCGAAAGCCTTCTTCCGCGGCAAGCTGGCTTGTCGGCGGAAGAGAGGCTTGGCGGCCCGCCCCTCATGGAGCACGAAGCGGGGATACAAGCCCCGCGAGAGTGCGGAATGAGGGAGGAGCACGGGAACACGAAGTGTGAAGTGCTCCGGTTTTCCGTAATGATTTAATTGAGGAAGAAGCAATCAATGAGAAGAAAAATCGTAGCCGGCAACTGGAAGATGAACATGACGCCTTCCCAGGCCGTCGAACTGTGTGAACTGTTAAAGCCGCTCGTGAAGGACGCGGAGGCGGAGATCGTCTTCTGCGTGCCGGCGATCGACATCCCGGCAGTCGTCGAGGCTGTGAAGGGCACGAACATCGGCGTCGGCGCCGAGAACCTCTATTTCGAGGACAAGGGCGCCTATACGGGCGAAATCTCCGCGGACATGCTGCTGGACGCGGGCGTGAAGTACGTCATCATCGGCCATTCCGAGCGCCGCGAATACTTCCATGAGACGGACGAGACCGTGAACAAAAAGGTCCTGAAGGCTCTTTCGAAGGGCCTTGTCCCGATCATGTGCTGCGGCGAGACGCTTGCGCAGCGCGAGCAGGGCATCACGCTCGACTGGATCCGCATGCAGGTGAAGATCGGTCTGCAGAACGTTTCGAAGGAAGATGTCGAAAAAGTCGTCATCGCTTACGAACCGATCTGGGCGATCGGCACCGGCAAGACCGCGACGAACGAGCAGGCGGAGGAAGTCTGCGCCGGCATCCGCGCGCTTCTTGCGGAAGTCTATGACGAAGAAACGGCACAGAAGGTCCGCATCCAGTACGGCGGTTCCGTGAACGCGGGCAACGCGGCGGAACTGTTCGCGAAGGAGAACATCGACGGCGGCCTCGTCGGCGGTGCTTCCCTGAAGGCGGATTTCGGCGTCATTGCGAACGCTTGAAAGCAGAGGCGAAGAATGGCTAAAAAACCTACCGTATTGATGATCCTGGACGGCTTCGGCCTGAACGAGAATCCCGAGATGAACGCGGTCGCGCAGGCGAAGACGCCCGTGATCGACACGCTGATGGCGACCTGCCCGTTCGTGCAGGGCTTTGCCTCGGGCCTCGCGGTCGGCCTGCCGGACGGCCAGATGGGCAACTCCGAGGTCGGACACCTGAACATGGGCGCCGGCCGCATCGTCTATCAGGAACTGACGCGCATCACGAAGTCCATCGAGGACGGGGATTTCTTCGAGAATCCGGCGCTGCTTGCGGCTGTCGAAAACTGCAGGAAGAACGATTCCGCCCTGCACCTGTGGGGCCTCGTTTCCGACGGCGGCGTGCATTCGCACATCACGCACATCTACGGCCTGCTGGAGCTGGCGAAGCGGAACGGCCTTGAAAAGGTCTACATCCATGCGTTCCCGGACGGCCGCGACACGCCTCCGGAATCCGGAGCGGACTTCGTGCAGCAGCTCGTCGACAAGTGCGCCGAGACCGGCGTCGGCCGTGTGGTCATGATCTCCGGCCGC
>JAGDBR010000236.1 GCA_017958935.1 Lachnospiraceae bacterium
GCCATGACGGCCTTGTCGATACGGCCGTCCCGCGTCAGGACCTGCGGACCCAGCAGCGTCACGACGCCGTCAAAAGCACTGCCTTCTTTCTCGATCAGGGTCCGGCAGACCTTGTCCGCCTCCAGCACGCAGGCGCCGTATTTTTCTTTCAGGAGCGTCAGGACCAGGCTCTTGCCTGAACCGACGCCGCCGGTCATCCCGATGACCGTCTTGCCCGGAAAAAGCTCTTTCACGCCGTTCTCCCTACCAGTTAATGGACTTCAGGACTTCTTCGTTCTTCTGAATGGGAGTCAAAGCTTCCTGCTCGCTTCTGATCTTCTGGTACAGTTCGTCAAAAAGCGTATTCTCGGCATTCTGCGCCCAGGCGACGTGACTTCCTTCAAAATACATGATATGCGCGCCGAAATCCGTATCCACGATCCCGTAATCTCCGGGCTGCCGGCTTTCGTCGAAGCACCAGTCGTTGAAGGTGGGAACCATCTGTCCCTGCGGCACGTCGGTGTAAAGACCGCCGCTCGACGCGTTGCCGTCCTCCGAATACTGCGCGCACAGTTCTATAAACCGGTCCGGATCCTTTCCTTCCGAGATCCACTGCTGCAGAACGGTCTCCGCCGCCGCATGGGCCGCTTCGATCGTCTCGTATTTTCCGCCGTAAGCCTGCAGCATGAACAGGATATGACGGACGTCGATGGTGACGGTCTCGTCCCGGTAAGGACTCTTCAGCAGGAAATAGGCGGCCGGCGCGTTCGTCGAACTGTTCTCGATCAGGTAAACGCTGCCTTCTTTCGCTTCCTCGCCGAAAGCCCAGTTGTACAGCTCATTGTTCTGATAGCTCTGGCCGGTCAGAAGCGCTTCGGACATATATTTCTCCGCGTATTTGTCCAGACCGCCGGCATCTTCCAGCGCCGTCGTCGTCCGCGCGGCAAGGAGGAATTCCTTGACGGCATTGTAGAAATCCTCGTAAGTAGTGACCGCAGCCAGGGCTTCCCGGGCTCTCGCGATGACCTTGTCGGGGATATTCTCGCCGTCGCCGAAATCGACCGCGTAGAGATCGACCAGCGTGTACAGTTTCGCGTTCTTCTGGAACTCGGCTTCGATCTCTTCCTCCGTGAAGCTGTGCTCCATCAGCAGCTGCGTATAGGCTTTCTGCGCCAGATACCGGATCCGGTCGGCCGATTCGACGTATTTCCATTCCAGATTCGTGGAATAGATCTGCGTCAGATACGTGTCGAGGGACCATCCGTAGGCGGCCGCTTCTTCCTCCAGCATCTTCTTATCCGCTTCGATCGCAGCTTCCGCTTCTTCATCCACCGTCAGTCCCAGCGCATATGCGGCTTCACAGAAAAGAAGGTAGTCCTCCGCGAAAGCCGTCGCGTCCTCCAGGAAGAAATCAAACCAGCTCTGTCCGTAGATCGACGTCTGTTCCTTAAAGGATTTGGTCGGATCCAGTCCGATATAGCTGATATAGTCATAATACCGGTTGATAAAAGTCGTCAGGGAATTGGCAAACAGGTACACCATTTCCCCCTTGCTCAGGCTGAAATGTTCCGTGGAAATGGCTGTGGCATCCAGATCCGTCTGCGGAAAGAGAAGCTCGTTCAAAGAGGACGGGGCGACCGTGGAAGGCTGTGAGCTTTCGGCCCCATTCCCGCAGGCACACAGACCGAGCAGCAGCACGACGGAAAGCAGCAGGGAAATAATCTTTTTACTCATTCGTTTCATCACTCCAGAAATTCCTTGATCTTGCGGCTGCGGACAGGATTGCGCAGCTTGCGGATGGCCTTGGATTCGATCTGACGGATCCGTTCCCGGGTGACGTCGAATTCACGGCCGACCTCCTCCAGCGTGCGGGGATGTCCGTCCTCCAGGCCAAAGCGGCGGATGATCACCTGCTTCTCACGGTCCTTCAGATCGTTCAGCAGTTCGTCGATCTGCTCGCGCAGCATCACCGCATCGATGTTTTCCTCCGGCGTGACTCCCTTGTAGTCCGCCACGAAGTCGCCGAGATTGGAATCGTCTTCCTCGCCGATCGGCGTTTCCAGACTGGCCGGCTCGCGCGCGATCTGCATGATCTCCATGACCCGCTCCTGACTCATCTCCAGCGCGTCCGCGAGCTCGGAAATAGTCGGTTCGTATCCAAGCTCCAGCGTCAGCTTGCGCTACATCTTGGACATCTTGTTGATGGTCTCCAC
>JAGDBR010000237.1 GCA_017958935.1 Lachnospiraceae bacterium
ACTTTTTCGCGCCCGGCTTCAAACTGCGGCTTGATCAGCGCGACCGCCTCCGCCCCGTCCTCCAGCAGCGGTTTCACGGGGCCCAGCACCTTCGTCAGCGAAATGAAGCTGACGTCCGCGGAGAAGAAGGAGATCTTCTCGGGGACCTGTTCCGCCGTGACGTACCGGATGTTCGTTTTTTCCAGGTTCACGACGCGGTCGTCGTTCCGCAGCTTCCAGTGAAGCTGCCCGTAGCCGACGTCGACCGCATAGACCTTCGCGGCCCCGTTCTGGAGCATGCAGTCGGTGAACCCCCCGGTAGAGGCGCCGACGTCCATGCAGATCCTGCCCGAAAGACGGATCGGAAAGGCTTCCAGGGCTTTCTCCAGCTTCAGGCCGCCGCGGCTGACGTAGGGAAGCGTATTGCCGCGGACTTCAACGGGCGCGTAGATGTCGAACGAAGCGCCGGGCTTGTCTTCCCGCTGTCCGTTCACGTAAACGAGCCCCTCCATGATCAGCGCCTTCGCGCGCTCCCTGGAGGGGGCCAGCCCCAGATTCGTCACAAGGATGTCCAGTCTTTCCTTCATTCCCTGTCAAGGCGTTCCAACGCCCGGCGGCAGACGGATCCGCCGTCCATTTCATATTTTGCCTTCAGCTCCGGGATGTTCCCCTGCGGGACGAACGTGTCCGGGATGCCGGACAAAAGCACTTCCCCATGGTATCCGTTCTGCTGAAGCCATGCAGCGATGCGTTCTCCGGCGCCGCCGGATACGACGCCATCTTCCATCGTCACGAACAGGTCCGTTTCCGGCATGAGCGACCGCACAGTCTCCTCGTCCCACGGCTTGATGAAGCGCATATTGACAAGGTTCACGCCGACGCCTCGTTCTTTCAGAAGTTCGGCCGCGACAAGGGCTTCCCGCACTTCGCTGCCGAACGCCAGGAGCGAAACGGTCTTCCGGCCGGAATTCTTCCCGCCGGCCGTGTTTCCGTCCGCTTCCGCTTCGGTTCCGGCACGCAGCAATACCTCGGCCTTTCCGAGGGAAACAGGCGTTTCTTCACAGCCGGAACGCCAGACCGTGCCCCGCGGATAGCGGATCGCGAGCGGCCGTTCGTAAGACGCCGAGAAACGCAGCATCGCGGACAGCTCGCCGGCGTCCTTCGGCGCCATGACGGTCATGCCCGGTATCGAAGACAGGTACGCGATGTCGAACGCGCCCTGATGCGTCTCTCCGTCCCGGCCGACGATGCCCGCCCGGTCCACGCAGAACGTGACGGGCAGGTCCTGCATGCAGACGTCGTGGACGATCTGGTCGTAGCTGCGCTGCAGAAACGACGAGAAGACCGCGACGTACGGCCTGAAGCCGCCGAGCGCAAGGCCCGCCGCGAACGACACCGCGTGCTGTTCGGCGATGCCGACGTCGAAGCAGCGCTTCGGAAAGGCTTCGGCAAAGGCCGTCAGGCCGACGTTGTCGGTCATCGCGGCCGTGATCGCGGTGATCCGCCCGTCCTCTTCCGCCATGGAAACGAGGGTATGGCCGAACACCTTCGACCAGGAAACGTCCGAAGACGGATGCTTCGGCTGTCCGGTCGCGACGTCGAACGGATCGACGCCGTGGAAACGCTCCGGCTCCTTTTCGGCCGGTCCGTAGCCCTTCCCCTTCGTCGTCTTGACATGGATCAGGACCGCGCGGTCCATTTCCTTCGCGTTCTCGAACACGGCCTCCATCTGACGGACGTCATGGCCGTCGACGGGGCCCAGGTATTTGATGCCCATGTTCTCGAAGAACATGCCGTCCGGCAGGAACAGTTCCTTGACAGAATCCTTCAGGTTCGTCAGCCAGTTCAGGAAGCCCGGCGCGCTCTTCAGGCGCCGCTTAAGGCCGGCTTTCATCCGGTTGTAGCGGCGTCCCGCGCGAAGATTCGTCAGGTACCGGTTCAGACCGCCGACGTTCTTCGAGATCGACATTTCGTTGTCGTTCAGGATGATGATGAAATTCGACTGCAAGGACGCAGCGTTGTTCAGCGCCTCGTACGCTTCGCCGCCGGTCATCGACCCGTCGCCGATCACCGCGACGACGTGCTCCGTCCCGCCCTTCAGGTCCCGGGCGCAGACGTAGCCGAGGCCCGCGGAGACCGAGGTCGAGGAATGGCCGGTGTCGTAGGAATCGTACACGGACTCGCGGCGCTTCGGAAAGCCCGAAAGGCCGTCCGGATCGCGCAGCGTGTCGAATTCCCGCATCCGGCCGGACAGCAGCTTATAGGCGTAGGCCTGGTGTCCGACGTCGAAGATCACCTTGTCCTCGGGCAGATCGAACGCCGAGAACAGGGCGATGGTCAGTTCCACCACGCCGAGACTCGACGCCAGATGTCCGCCCTTTTCCGAGGTCTTTTCGATCAGGAAGTCACGGATGTCCCGCGCCAGCGCCTGAAGCTCCCCGTCGGACATGTTTCGTATATCCTGTGCGGAAGGCACGTTTGAAAGCATTATTTCTCCCTTGCGATCAGGGACCGCAGCAGTTCCTCCAGGAAGGGGTTCTCCCCGGTCAGAAGGTGCAGTTCCGCGACCGCTTCGTTCATGAGCCTTTCGACCTCCGCTTCCGCTTCTTCGAGCGAATGCAGGGTCACAAAGGTCGTTTTTCCGTTCTCTTCGTCGGAGCCGATCGGTTTCCCGAGGACTTCCGCCGTCGAGGTCACGTCCAGGATGTCGTCCCGGATCTGAAAGGCGATGCCGATCTTCGAGGCGATCTGTTCGCAGCGCAGGATGTCCTCCTTCGAGGCATCCGCAAGCACCGCGCCGATCATCATCGAGGCTTCCAAAAGCGCCGCCGTCTTGTTTTCGTAAATGTAGCCGATCTGGTCTTCGTCCAGCGGCTTCCCGGTCATCTCGACGTCGAGCGTCTGGCCGCCGACCATGCCGAAGATGCCGGATTTGTTCGCGAGGATCCCGACGGCGCGGCCGAGGTTCTTCGTGTCGGCGCTCAGCAGGAACGCCTTCGCGGCCACCTCGAACGCGTACAGCATCAGGGCGTCGCCCGCCAGCGTCCCCATGTCCTCGCCGTATTTCGCCCAGACCGAGGGCTTGCCCCGGCGCAGCGTGTCGTTGTCCATGCACGGCAGGTCGTCGTGCACGAGCGAACTCGTGTGGATGAACTCGATCGCGGCCATGAACGGCTCGATCGCGCGGCTGTGTCCGTCGAAGAGACGGCAGGTCTCCTTCATGATGATGGGACGCAGGCGCTTGCCGCCCGCCAGGACCGCATAGTTCATCGCTTCCAGCACGGTATGCTGAAAGCCCTCTTCCGCCGGAAGATAACGTGCGATGATGTCTTCCGCGTCCTGTATCCTGTATTGGAGTTCTTCGTTAAAGTTCATCCGTCTGTCCGCCGCCCGACAAAACCTGCAGCCGCTTCTCGGCTTCCGTCAGCGCCTTGTTCGTTTCGTTCACGAGACCGATCCCCTCTTCATACGCCTTCAGGGCGTCCTCCAGGGGAAGGTCTTCCTTGTTCAGCTTCGCGATCACCTGCTCGATCTTCTCGAGGTTCTCTTCGATCGTCGGTTTCTTCTCACTCATGTTCGACCGTCCTTATGACTTCCGTATCAAAGCTGCCGTCCTTGACCTTGACGCGCAGCAGGTCTCCTGTCCGAATGTCCTTCACGCTGCCGACCGGTTTTCCGTCTTTCGACAGATACCCGTAGCCGCCGGAAAGGCGGTTCAGCGGGGAGCGGCTGTCCAGTTTCTCGCCGAGCAGGGCCAGTCTGTGCCGCAGCCCCTCGGATTTCTTCGTCACGGCTTCCAGAAGGGCTCTCTGCGCTTCGAAAAGGCGGTTTTTCTGCCTTTCGAGGCGGTTCTGCGGATGAGAACCCATCAAAGTGCGGTGCGCCCTTTCAAGCCTGTTTTTCGCCCTCAGAAGGCGGTTCGAGACGTTCTGCTCCATCGCGTCCGCGTAAGACGCCAGCTGTTCCTCGAACGCCCTGTACTCGAAGACCGCGAGCTCCGCGGCCGCGGACGGCGTCGGCGCCCGGTGGTCCGCCACGAAATCGGCGATCGTGAAATCCACCTCATGCCCGACAGCCGAGATGACCGGCGTCTCGCAGTCAAAGATCGCGCGGGCCACGCGTTCGTCGTTGAAGGCCCAGAGGTCCTCGATCGAGCCGCCGCCCCTGCCGACGATCATGACGTCCGGACGGAACGCGTCCATCCGTTCGATCGCCCGCACGAGGCTTTCCGGCGCCCCGTTCCCCTGCACGAGGGCAGGCGACAGCACGAGCTGCACGTAAGGGTTCCGCCGCGCCGCGATCTGGCAGATGTCCTGCAGCGCGGCACCCGACTGCGCCGTCACGATGCCGACCGTCATCGCATACTGCGGAAGCGGCTTTTTGTACGCCTCGTCGAACATGCCCATGTCGCCGAGCTTTTCCTTCAGTTCCAGGAACTTCCTGTACAGGTCCCCGACGCCGGCCTCTTCGATCTCTTTCGCGTAGATCTGGTAGCTGCCGCGCGCTTCGTAGACGCTGATGCTGCCGCGGACGACGACCTTCATGCCCTCCTGCAGGCGGCACTTCAGGCCCTTGCGCTGTCCGGCGAACATCACGGCGCCGATCACCGAATCCTCATCCTTCAGGCTGAAGTAAATGTGGCCGGTCGGATGATCCTTCAGATTCGAGATCTCGCCCTGCACGGCCACCTGGGAGAGCAGGAAATCCTGCTCGAACATGTTCTTGATATAGCAGTTCAGTTGTTTGACGGTATAGACGGAAGCAGCCATCACGCGAACCGGGAAAGCACCCCGTTGATGAATTTCGGCGAGTCCTCGCCGCCGTAGGTCTTCGCAAGCTCCACGGCTTCGTTGATCGCGACGGCCGGGGGGACCTCTTCGTCGTTCTCGATCTCGTAGACGGCCAGACGCAGGATCGACAGGTCGACCCGGCTCATGCGCTCCGGGCGCCAGTGCTCCGCCTTCTCGCCGATCCGCCGGTCAATGTCCGCGACCTTCGAATAGACGTCCTTCATGCGCGCCAGGATCGAGGCGCGCTCTTCTTCCGTCAGCTTTTCCTGCTGCTGAAGATAGAGCGCCGTCTGCTCGTCGAGCGACGCGGACGGGTAAAAGTCGTACTGAAAGAGACACCGCATGCACAGGTCTCTCAATTTGCTTCTTGAAATGCTCATGCACTGACTCCGATAATGTTCACCTCGACGTTCGAGACTGTCATGCCGGTCATCGCTTCGATCGCGGTCTTGACGTGCTCCGTGACGCCTTCCGAGACTTCGGGGATCGGGCGCTCGCCGTTCAGACTGACCGCGACGCGCACCGAGACCGTATTGCCGCTGGTGTCGATCTTCACGCATTTCGACAGGTTCTTGATGCCCGAACGCGTGATCATGTCGTGCGTCAGCTCTTTTCCGAGCGTCGACACGCCTTCAACTTCTGTCGACGCAAGCCCCGCGATCGCACAGATGACCTCATCCGCGACCTGGACCTTGCCGATCTTGCTTTTCACATTCTCTTCCATGGGATTACCTCCTACACTTCCTCGCGGCCGGCGTATTTCTTGATCTCTTCGTTCAGCCCGAGCATCCTCTCGTCCAGCGTGTTCGTCAGGAACGCGCATTCGGCGAGCTCATCCTTTATGTATTCGGGCGCGTTGCCCTCGAATTTGTAATAGATCTTATGTTCCAGCGACGCCCAGAAATCCATGGCGATCGTCCGGATCTGGATCTCGACCTTCACGTCTTCTTTGCCGTCCGACAGATAGATCGGGATCGTCACGATCAGGTGATAGCTCTTGTACCCGTTCGACTTCGGATTCGCGATGTAGTTCTTCACGATCAGGACCTTGATGTCGTCCTGGTCCGTGAGCATGTCCGCGATCTTGTAGATGTCCGATGTGAACGAGCAGACGATGCGCACGCCGGCGACATCGTTCAGGTACATGCCGATGTTCTGCAGCGTGACCTCGTGCCCCTCGCGCGCAAGCTTCCGCGCGATGCTCTGCTCGCTCTTCAGCCGGCTCGTCACATGTTCGATCGGGTTGTAGTTCTGGACGGAGATGAACTCCTCCTTCAGGATCTCGATCTTCGTATTGATCTTTTTAATGGCCGATGAATAGAGAAAGACCTGACGATCCCACTCCTTCTGTTCTTCGGGCGTTAACTGAAACACAGCCGCCATGACTGCCTCCTTGATCAGGATTCCACGTATTCCCCGTCAGACGTCCTGCGGATGACCTTCGAAAGGATCTTCGCGATGCCGCCGCCGATGATCGCGCAGCAAGGCCATTCCACGGCGCCGTTGACGCCGACGAACAGCACGACGAAGCCGAGGACGGACTTCGCCGCCAGCAGCTCCACAAAGCCCTGGATGTAGTCCGTATGGTAGAAGAAAACGACCAGGCACGTCATGAAGAACAAGGTGTTCAGCAGCGCGCCGATGAAGCCGGAAGCGAAATAGCACCAGGTCTTCGTCCTGTCAGCCTTGTAAAGCGCCTTGAAGATCACACCGGTCAGCCAGCCCATCAGCATACGGGTCGGGATGCACGTGATGAACGTCGCGACCGGGCTGATGGAGAACAGCATCGTGCCGAACGCGTCCATGCCGAAGCACTGGACGAACGAGGTGACGCCGAACACGGTGCCGAGGATCAGGCCGCCGATCGGTCCGAGGACCATCGCACCGATGACGACGGGGATCGTGACGAGCGCGATCGACAGGGGACCGACTTTCAGATATCCGATCGGCGTGAACGACATCAGCAGGATGATCGCCACGAGGACGGCGATCTGGACAAGAAACAGGGTGCTTTTCTTTTTCATTTGCAATACATACTCCTTTGACCATACGGTCATAAAAAATCACTATGTATTATAGCCGTTTCTCACTGTTTCGTCAATCGGAAACGCCTGCGGC
>JAGDBR010000238.1 GCA_017958935.1 Lachnospiraceae bacterium
AACGAAGGCAAGCCGACCGTGGTCGTCGAATACAACGCACCCGTGGACGAAGACGTCCCGGCGGAAGAAGAGGATGACGACGAGAAGAAGCGGACGCTGAAGGACATGATCCGCGCCTTCATCCAGAACCTTCCGGTCTGGGCGAAGATCCTGTTCGTCCTGCCGCTGTGGCTGATCGGATACGCGCTCATTGCCTTGCTGACGGCACTCTTCGAACCGGTCATAGCCCCGGCGCTCGCGGTCGTGCTGAAATGGCTGCTGTTCGCAGGACTCCTGGCGCTCGGCCTGTTCTTCGTCAAGAAGGCGATCGCGCCCGGCACGCCGCTGAAGGAGATCTTCCGGAAGCGGAACGTCATCCTGATCATCGCTGCCGCGGCCGTGCTCGGTACGGGCGATTACTGCGCGAAGGAATACATTGCGCATTACGAAGTGTGGCGGAACTGGATCTGCTGCGCGGCAGGTGCGCTGATCCTCGCCGCGTTCGCGCTGCGGACCCGCAGGGCGGCGAAAAAGAAGTAAGCGCAGGAGGACTGCGGACCTGGAGGGCAGCAAAAAAGAAGGAAGCACCGGAGGGTCGGACCACCGCCTTACCGTATACAAAAACCGCAAGACGGCATAAAAAGACCGCTGTGTCAGAACAGCGGTCTTTTTGTATCTGTGCGGAGCCGGAATGGCCGGCCTTTTGCTTATCTTTCGATCATGCCCTTTTCTTCGAGCTGTCTGCAGATATCGTCGTAGGTCTTCTCGTCGAGCTTGTAGAACCGCTGATACAGCAGATAGGAGATCACGCCGAAGACGAGCGGGATCAGGATCATGGCCATCAGCAGGCCGTTCTTCTGGTAAGTCTGGACGCCGGAGATGACGCTGTTGATGCCGTCCAGACGCTGCGCTTCGGAGATGGCTTTCATTTCCGCCTGCTGTTCGAAGTCCGCGATCGCGTTCGTCTTCTCCGTGATGTTGAAGATCAGGTAGGTCAGGGAAGTCAGCGCCACGACGATCGCGCTGCCCATCTTCGTCAGGAGCGGACGCATGGAAGCGATGATCGCTTCGTTGCGGTGTCCGGTCTTCAGCTGGTTGTACTCGACCGTATTGACGATCGAGATCATCATGATCAGGTAGAAGCCGTACAGGCCGAGGTTCACGGTCATGTAGCCGATCGTCAGGACGATGAAGCTGACGAAGTTCGCCGGCATGATCAGGCCGCCGAGCAGCTCCAGCGCGCTGCCGATGAAGACCATGATGATGCCGAAGGTCATCAGCTGCCGGCGCTTGAACTTGCGGGACAGGGCCGGATACGCGAGCATCAGGACGGCCGTCGCGGCGACGCCGACCATCGAGAAGACGGAGTAGAGGCCGCCTTCATAGCCGTGCCGGAAGTAGACGAAATAGGAACCGATGCCGCCGAAGACCAGCGAGTTCGCGATCTGCTGCAGCAGGAAGATCAGGATCATCCAGCGCAGCTGGTCGTTCTGGCTGATCATACGCGTGATGCGGCGGAAGTTCAGCCGCGTCTTCTCTTCCATGTCGTCGCCGCGGTGTTCCTTGACGCCGAAGACCGTGAAGAGGATGAACAGCGGCGCGAGGATGGCGATGATCAGCGCGATGATGCCGTACGCGGTGCCGGCGCTGCCGCCGAGGGCGTTCGAGCCGACCGTGAACATCGGGATCAGGACGGAAGCCAGCGTGGAGCCGACGCCCGCGAAGAACGTCGCGCGCGAGGTATACTGGTTGCGCAGGTCCGCGTCGCGTGAAAGCGCCGGGATCATGCCCCAGTAGGAAATGTCATGCATCGTGTACGTGATGCTGTACGCGAAGTAAATGATGCCGAAGAAGGTGATGAACGGCCAGCCCTGCAGCTTCGAATTGAACGCCAGATAGATGACGACGGAAGTCAGGAGGACGCCGCTGAGCAGCCAGGGCTTGAACTTGCCCCATTTCGTGCGGGTGCTCTCAATGATGTTGCCCATGATCGGATCGTTCAGCGCATCGAAGATACGGGCGGCGATCATGATGCCGGAGATCGCGAGAAGCTGCTCTTTCGTCAGCTGCTTCGTCAGCATGATGTAAGTCAGGATGCAGTTGTTGAACAGGAAATACATCATGTCCCGGCCGATGGTGCCGAGCGGGTAGAAGATCAGGTTTTTCTCTCTTTTCCTGCGCTTCTTTTCCGAAATCGGCTGACCGGGCGCGTCTACGTTGTGTTCTATAGGTTTTTCGCGCAGATCTGCCATGAAAAAACCCTCCTTAAAAAGTATCTGCAAAAATACTAACACACTTTATGCAAAAATACCACCGGAAAAAGAATATTCGCAGGAATTCCTTTAGCTCTTGCGCGCGGGCGCGCGCAGGGCTTATAATATTTATAATTATGGCCCTTCCGAGGCTATTTGAACGGAGAGATCGGCAAATGCATCGAACGATACGCAGAACAATGGCTTTTCTGGCGGTACTGGTCCTGCTCTCAGGCGTCCTTTCCGCCTGCGGCAAGGCGAAGAAGCCCGCCGTCACCGGGCTTGAGACGATCCACGAACCCGAATTCGGCGGGGTCTATATCAAGATCACGATCGACGACTTCAACAAAAAGGGCTTCGCCTACGGTGACAGCGTGGATGTGGTGTTCTCGAACGGCTATAAGCTGGAAGACGTCCCCTACTACAACGGCTACTATGTGGACGCCGGGGAGGCGCTGCTGATCGCCTATCCGGGCTATGACTACGTGAAGGCCGCGATCAACTACGGCGAGGACCTCTGGGAAAAAGCGGAGCTGGAGCAGTCATTGCCGCTGCAGGCCGCTTCCGGGACGAAGACGAAGGAAGAGAGCGACCTGTTCCTGAAGGCCGCGCTCGACGGGCATTCGACCGCGAGCGTCTCGTTGCGTGAGCAGGGCAAATACCTGGACATCCAGAACGCGCGCGATATTCATTATCGCGACGAGCGGGAGGAATTCCCGAGCGACGAGGTCTTCGCGAATTTCCGGGACATGACGGCCGGGAAGCTGAAGCCCGGCACGGTCTACCGTTCCGCTTCGCCCTGCGACAACCAGCACAATCGCGCGCCCTACGTCGACAAACTGATCGAAAAGGCTGGCGTCCGCTGTATCCTGAACCTTGCGGACAATGACACGAAGATCGAAAAGTACATCGCTTCCGACGGCTTCGATTCGCCTTATTTCCTCTCGCTTTATGAGAACGGGCAGGTCATCCCGCTCGCGCTGAACATGAACTATCTGTCGGAGGAATTCCGGACGAAGATCGCCGACGGCTTCATCGCGATGACGGCGTCGGAGGGTCCGTACCTGATCCACTGCACCGAGGGCAAGGACCGCACGGGCTTCGTCTGCATGCTCGTCGAAGCGCTGGCAGGCGCTTCCTACGAGGAGATCGTCGACGATTACATGGTGACCTACAACAATTATTACAAGATCACGGAAGCCTCCGACAAGCCGAAGTACGACGTGATCCTGGAAATGAACCTGGTCGCGATGATGAAGACGGTCGTCGGGGATCCGGATGCCGATCTGAAGAAGACGGATCTGTCCGCCGCGGCGCGGTCGTTCTTGAGATCGTCCGGCATGACCGACGGGCAGATCGACGCCTTCCTTGAGCGCATTCAGTGAGGAATGGCGCAGCCTGATTCAGAAATAGACGCGGCGGATCCGCAGGGACCGCCGAACGAAAATGAACGCGGCGGATCCGCAAAGACTGCCGCACGGAAATGAACGCGGCGGGCGCGTAAACGCCGCCGCCCGGAGTTTGTGTTGAAAAAAGCTTTATTGTCCAAATTATGGGAGGCATTGATCTCCGTGCTGCCGGTCATGGCGCTGGTGCTCGTGCTTTCCTTCACGCCGCTGGCGCCGCTGACCTGGGCAGAGCGGGGCAT
>JAGDBR010000239.1 GCA_017958935.1 Lachnospiraceae bacterium
CGACGAAACTGTTCACGCTTCCCGAGGATACGACGGTGCTTCCGGGTCACATGGATGCAACGACCATCGGATACGAAATGAGGTACAACCCCTTTGTATAGCATTTCCGTACCCGACGAAAAGCATAAATATCACGTAGGTGAACTCGCGAAGATGGTCCTGCCCGAAGACGCGTTCTGTATCCACGTCGGGCAGCCCGACGCGGAGCTCGTGATCGGCGCAGGCGTCGATTATAACGAAAGCAAACGGAGAGCATATGCGTTTTTCCGGAAGATCACCGGACGAGACCTCGACTGGGGCATCCTGACCGGGGTTCGGCCCGGCAAGCTTTACAACGAGCTGAAGGCAAAAGGTGGGGACCCGGAACAGGTCCTGAAAGAACAGTATTTCGTATCGGATGAGAAGATCCGGCTGCTGCGGAGGGTCAGCGAATGCCAGCAGACCGTAAAACGCAGTCCGGACCCGAAGGCGATCGGCATGTACATCGGCATCCCGTTCTGTCCGACGCGCTGCCAGTACTGCAGCTTTACGAGCAACACGATCACGAAACCAGCCGCGACGGCCTATCTGCAGGCGCTGTTCCGGGAGATGGAAGCGGTCAGATCGCTGATGGACCGCACCGGCCGGACCGCCGAGTCGATCTACGTCGGAGGCGGAACGCCCACGAGCCTGGATGAAGAGGACCTGCAGGCCTTTCTGAAGAAGGTGAGCGACCTGTTCGTCAGCGGAAACACCGTCGAATTCACCGTCGAAGGCGGACGTCCGGAGACGATCACGGAGGGCAAGCTCGCAATCATAAAGGAAGCGGGCGCAGGGCGCATCTCCATCAACCCGCAGTCCATGAAGCAGCGCACGCTGGACCTGATCGGGCGCAGGCACAGCCCGCAGCAGATCCGCGAAGCGTTCGCGCTGGCGGACAGGGCGGAGATCGGCATCGTGAACGCGGACCTGATCACAGGGCTTCCTGAGGAGACGCCGGAAGACTTCCGCGCAAGCCTTTCCGAGGTCATCACGCTGGGTCCCGAGAACATCACCGTCCATACGCTGGCTGTAAAGAAGGCGAGCCGTATGATCGAAGAGGATCCGGGCGTCGCGCTGCGGCAGGCGGACAACGTGCGGCAGATGCTCGAAGACGCGGACCGCATGCTGACGGAAGCGGGGTTCGAACCCTATTACCTCTACCGCCAGAAGCACATGGCGGGCAATTTCGAAAACGTAGGCTGGTGCCGTCCGGGCACCGCAAGCCTTTACAATATCCGCATCATGGAGGAGGATCAGACGATCGTCGCCATGGGAGCGGGCGGCATCTCCAAAGTCTATTTCCCCGAGGAGAACAGGCTGGAGAGGGTGCCGAACGTATCGAATTACCAGATCTATATCGAGCGCATCGAAGAAATGATAGCGAGAAAGGAAGCCGGTATACAATGATCATCAACATACCAAAGGGAACGAAGGACATCCTGCCTTCCGAATCCTACAAATGGCAGTGGCTTGAGAACCGCATCCGCGAGACGGCGGCGCAGTACGGATTCAAGGAGATCCGCACGCCGATGTTCGAGCATACGGAGCTCTTCGCCCGCGGCATCGGCGACACGACGGACGTCGTCCAGAAGGAGATGTACACGTTCGAGATCGCCGAGAGAAGCCTGACGCTCAAGCCCGAAGGCACCGCCGGCGTCGTGCGTTCCTACGTCGAGATCAAGATGTACGCGGACCCGCAGCCCGGCAAGTACTATTACATCATTCCGTGCTTCCGATACGAAAAGATGCAGAAGGGAAGACAGAGACAGTTCCACCAGTTCGGCATCGAGATCTTCGGTACGGAGAACATGATGGCGGACGCGGAGGTCATCGAACTGGCCTGGAATTTCCTGACCGGACTCGGGATCACGGATTTGAA
>JAGDBR010000240.1 GCA_017958935.1 Lachnospiraceae bacterium
CGCGGTCGAGGTGGACGACGATCCGCGCGCCTGCTATTTCAAGCAGGTCTTAAACGGCAAATACATGCGCATGGCCCTGATCCTGATGCTCCTGCGCGAGGCTGAGAAGGACCCCTCGAAGGTCCTGATCCATTCGCCGGAGAACGCGAAGCACCTGCGCTGCGCGAATCCGCGCTGCATCTGCTCCGTCGAGACCGGCATCGAGCACGTCGTGATCGAACGGGACGGCAGATACGTCTGCGCCTACTGCGAACAGCCGGTGTGATACCGCCGGCGACAAAAAAGGACAACCGCCACCTGTCCGCGTGGCGGTTGTCCTTTTTTTGCCGTTATTTAAATCTACAGGATATGGTTCCGGATGTGCTTGAAGTTCCCGATCGTGTCGCTGACGGCCGAGACCGTCGCGAAGGTGCCCGGATACTTTTCGATGATCCTGCGCATGCGCGCGACCTGGTATTTGTGGCAGACGCACAGCAGAAGATCCGTGTCCTTTCCGGAATACATGCCCTTCGCGGGGATCAGCGTCGCGGTGTGTTTCAGCTCGGAGATGATCTCGTGCGAAATCGCGTCGTAGTCCTTCGTGATGATCTCGAACTTCACCTGTTCGCGGAAGCCGCGGATGATCGAATCACCGACCCGCGTCGTCAGGAACGCATACACGATGCACAGGACGACCGGCTCGACGTTATAGTCGTAGACGAAATAGGAAGCGAGCGCGACGAGCGCGTTGAGCACGAAAATGACGCCGAGCATCTCCTGCTCGGGATGGACCTTGCGGTAGAGCGCGGCGATGACGTCCGTCCCGCCGGTGCAGGCGTTCTGCCGGATGACCGTCCCGTAGATGAAGCCGTTGATGACGCCCGCGGCGACCGGCGCGAGGATCGTGCTGGTCCCGTTCGCGGTCTTGTAGGCGAAAGCGGACAGGTCCACGATCCGGTAGCGCAGCAGCAGAAGGCCGGCCGAGAAGACGGCCGTGAAGACCGCGGTCTTTAAGGCAAAATCCCTGTCAAGGAAGATGAAAGCGAGGATGCAGAGGGGGATGTTGACGATCAGGGTCGCGTAGCCGACCGAGAAACCGAGCTTGTACTGGATCATCGTGGCGATGCCGCTGATGCCCATCGGGGCGAACGCGTTCTCGAAGATGAAGATCTGGTAGTTCACCGCCATCAGGAGCGCCATCGCAACGACGACGCCCATGCTTTTCAATTTGGAAACCATCTTTTTTAAAACTCCGAAAAAGACTGCCGGAACAGCCGGCGCATGCATTATAAACCCTGCGCGCGGGAATGTAAACCGGAACCTGCGCCTTGACATTCTTTTACACGCGCCTTATAATACACTCATTCCGGATCTGCAGAAGCGGTCCTTTCGGCGCAGAAGCGCTTATCACAAAACATTTGAAATTCGGTACCACCGTCATTACTCATTGAATTTGTCACGAAGGCAAGTCGTCCGCATGCATGCGGTCTTCCTGCCTTTTTCTTTTTTGCCTGCGCACTGCGGGCGGAGCTGAAAAAGCCGCGACGGTCCCGAAAGAAAGGAAAACGCTATGCATATGGCAGATGCCCTGGTAGCTCCCGCAGTTGCCGGAACCATGTACGCCGCGTCGGCAGTCGCCGCGGGCGTATCCGTCCACAAAGTCCGTCTGGAGAACGACCGGAAGAAGATCCCGCTCATGGGCATCATGGGCGCCTTCGTCTTCGCGGCCCAGATGATCAACTTCACGATCCCGGGGACCGGTTCGTCCGGCCACCTCTGCGGCGGCATGATGCTGACCGCGCTGCTCGGCCCGTGGGCCGGGTTCCTCACGATGATCGGCGTCCTGCTGATCCAGTGCCTGTTCTTCGCGGACGGCGGCCTGCTGGCCCTCGGCTGCAACATCTGGAACATGGCATTCTACGGGTGCTTCGTCGGAGGCCTCGTCATCTGGCGGCTGTTCATGCAGAACGGCGCGTCCAGATGGAAGATCGTACTCGCGTCCGTCGTCGGCTGCGTGCTGACGCTGCAGCTGGGCGCGTTCTCCGTCACGCTGGAGACGATGCTCTCCGGCATCACTGCCCTGCCGTTCGGCACGTTCGTCGCGGCCATGCAGCCGATCCATCTGGCGATCGGCCTCGTCGAAGGCCTGATCACCGCAGCCGTCCTGCTCTTCGTCTATGAAGCGCGGCCGGATCTTTTATGGGGCGTCGGCGACACGAAGGCGGAGGGCCGGCTGTCCCTCGGCTGGACCTTCGGCATCCTGGGCGCCGCGGCGGCCGTCATCGGCGGCGGGCTCTCGCTGCTGGCCTCCTCCCTTCCGGACGGTCTGGAATGGGCGATCGGCCGCATCACCGGCGCGGAAGAGCTCGAAGCGGCTGAGACCGGCATTTACGCGGCCGCGCAGAACGTGCAGGACGCGACGTCCTTCCTGCCCGACTACGCGTTCAAGGGTTCCGAGAGCGCCTGGGGCACGACCGTGTCCGGCATCGTCGGCGGATTGATCGTGCTCGCTGTGATGATCGGAGCAGCGCTGCTCTTCCGATTCTTCAGGAACAGGAAAAAGGCGGCTGCTTAAGCCGCCGTGTCACGGCGCCCGGCGCATGCCGGGCGCGTGCTCCGGATACCCCCGGAAAGGAAAGCCCATGAACAAGATCGGTCAGGCCATCAGCGAGATCCAGACGCTCCAGAGCGTCGCGGAGGAAGACTGCTTCATCAACCGTCTCCATCCGCTCGGAAAGCTGATCCTGACCGTTTTTTACGTCGCGGTGACGGTCTCGTTCCCGAAATACGCGCTCTCGAACCTCATGGCCATGGCCCTCTACCCCGCGGCCGTCTTCACGGTCACGGACCTGTCCTTCAAGGATGCCCTGCGCCGCCTCCGTATCGTCCTGCCGATCGTCATGCTGTTCGGCGTGCTGAACCCCGTCTTCGACCGGGCGACGCTGCTCGTGATCGGCGGCGTGAAGATCTCCGGCGGCGTCGTTTCCATGCTCAGCCTGATGCTGAAGGGCATCTTCACGGTGCTCGCGGGCTACATCCTCATCGCGACGACGACGATCGAAAAGATCTGCCGCGCGCTCAGGATCCTGCATGTGCCGAAGGCCTTCGTCACCGTGATCCTGCTGATCTTCCGCTACGTGACGCTGCTGCTGTCCGAAGCGCGGCGGATCACGCAGGCGTATTCGCTCCGCGCGCCCGGGCAGAAGGGCGTGCAGTACAAGGTCTGGGGCCCGCTGCTCGGGCAGCTGCTGCTCCGCTCGATGGACCGCGCCAACGACGTCTACGACAGCATGCAGCTGCGCGGTTTCGACGGGGAGTTCAGGACCGGGAAAGCCGCCGATCTCAGGCCCGCCGACATCGTGTGGCCCGCCGTCTGGATGGCTGTCATCCTGCTGTTAAGACTGTTTCCCGTCGTGGAATGGATCGGAGGACTGTTTCTATGAGCCATATTCGCATTGACGTCGAAAACCTGAATTTCTCCTACGGGGACGGACCGGTCCTGCAGGACCTTTCCTTCCACGCGTCGGAGCATGAGGCGGTGGGCATCATCGGCGCGAACGGCGTCGGCAAGTCCACGTTCCTGAAACTGCTCGTCGGGCTCGATCTTGGGTTCACGGGGTCGGTCCGCATCGGGGAGATCCCGCTTGAAAAGCAGACGCTCCCGCGGATCCGCGAGAAGATCGGGTATGTTTTCCAGGATTCGGACAGTCAGCTGTTCATGACGACGGTCGGCGAGGACGTCGCGTTCGCGCCGCGCAACTACGGCCTCCCGGAGGACGAAGTCGAAAAACGCGTCGCCGACGCGCTCGAGAAAGTCCACATCCCGCACCTGCGCGACAAATCCGTTTTCAAGCTGTCCGGCGGCGAAAAGAAGCTCGCGAGCCTCGCGACGATCCTTTCGACGACGCCGGACATGATCCTGCTGGACGAGCCGTCCGTCGCGCTCGATCCGCAGAACCGCCGGAACCTGATCCGCGTGCTCAATGAATTCAGCCACCTGAAGCTCATCGCGAGCCATGACCTCGACTTCGTCTGGGACACCTGCAGCCGCGTCGTCCTGATGAAGGACGGACGGATCGTCGCGGACGGGGCGCCGGATGAGATCCTGCGGAACGAGCATCTCCTGACGGAAAACGGTCTGGAACTTCCGCTGTCGCTGACAAGGCGGGATCCGTAAACAGACTGCGAAGCCGCGTGGAGATCCCTTCGGCTTTGGAAACAGGAAA
>JAGDBR010000241.1 GCA_017958935.1 Lachnospiraceae bacterium
CGTGCTGGGCGGCTTCCTGAGCGAGTATCTCGTGCCGTACCTGTCGGTCCTGAAGCAGTACGTCCTTGCCGGGAACCCGTTCGAGGAGAATGCGGACTTCGTGCAGTTCAGTACGCTCCGCCGGCACATCACCCCGCTCGGCGCGGCGCTTCACTATATCCGGGAATTCGTGGAAAGCATCTGAGCATCCTGCCCGGATCCGTTCCCTGCAAAAGGGAAAAACTTAATTTTCAGACAAACAAGCGGTCCTGCGCGTATCTGTGCGCGGAACCGCTTGTTTTTACATTATTTAAATGATATAATCAATTTTAACCTGAATCAAGATCAAAGGGGGAAGCTGCAAATGGCAGAGAAGACTTACATTGAGCGCACCAGCGGTCTGAAAACGAAGGACTATCTGGGCTACATGATGGTGGACACGGCCGGCTGTCTGATCTTCAGCCTGGTCACCACGCTGCTGCAGAAATACTACACGGACATCTTCCATCTGAGCCCGCTGTTCATCATGCTGATGTTCATCGCCGCCCGCGTGTGGGACGCGATCAACGATCCGATCATGGGCCGCATCTGCGACACCGTGAAGCCGAGCAGGTTCGGGCGCTACCGCCCGTGGATCCTGTACGCCGCCGTTCCGCTTGCGCTGGCGGGCGTCCTGATGTTCGTCAAGAGGCCGGGCATGGGCGAAACGGGGCATGAGACCGCGACGCGCGTCTACGCGACCGCGACCTACATCCTGTTCGGCATGGTCTACACGACGCTGCAGATCCCGTACGGATCACTCGCTTCCGTCGTCACGACCGACGCGCATGAGCGCAGCAAACTGTCCGTCTGGCGTTCGATCGGCGCCGCGCTGGGCTCGATCCCGGTGCTCGTCATCGCGAGCTTCGCCTACGCGAAGCGCACCGACGCCGCCGGCAACGTCGTCATCGGCGAGAACGGCAAGGCGATCACCGACATGCAGTACTCCCCGGTCATCACCGGCGTCATCATTATGGCGGTCGTCTCCTGCATCATGCTGATCGTCGCTTTCCTGCTGAACAAAGAGCGCGTGAAGACGAAGCCGCAGCCGAAGATGAAGGGCGCGACCGTCGCGGCCATGAAGAAGGTCTTCTCGAACCGCGCGTTCATCTCGCTGAGCCTGGTCTCCATGCTGCTGCTCGCGGGCCAGATGTTCACGCAGAGCTTCTATACCTACCTGTTCGACGATTACTTCCACGCGAACTGGATGAACCTCGCGACGCAGGCGTGCACCTATTCGCCGATGCTCATCATGATGTTCATCCTGCCGAACATGGCGAAGAAGACCGGCAAGAAAGAGATCACCTCCGTCGGCGTCGCGATGGCGGCCGTCGCGAACCTGATCCTGTTCTTCCTGCGCGGCATGGATCCGTCGATCCTGATGTGGATCTTCCTGGCCATGAACTTCGTCAGCGGCATCGGTCTGACGACGCTGGTCATGCAGCTCTGGGCGATGGCCACCGACTCGATCGACGACATCGAGGTCCGTACGGGCAGCCGCGACGACGGCACCGCATATTCGGTCTTCAACTTCTTCCGGAAGCTCGGCCAGGTCCTCGCGGCGGTCTGTGTGAACGGCGCGCTGATCGGCATGAATTACCGCTATGAGAAAGGCGCGGTCCAGACGCTCGAGAACCTGAAATCCATGTACGACCTCGCGACGATCATCCCGGCCGTCATGTTCGGCGTCATGGCACTGCTGCTCTTCATCTACTATCCGCTGAGCCGGAAGAAAGTCGAGGAGCTCCAGGTCGAGAAGGAACGCCACCTGAAAGAATCCTACGAGAACAAGACGATCGACATCTGAGCCGGCGTCTGAATACCGCTGAAAGCAATATAGACAAAGAGATCCGGACCGGCTTCGCCGTCCGGATCTTTTTATCAGGGGTTTCTCGCCGGCTTCGCGCCGTCCGGGTCTTTTTTACCGGGGCTTCTCGCCGGCTTCGCGCCGTCCGGGTCTTCTTACCA
>JAGDBR010000242.1 GCA_017958935.1 Lachnospiraceae bacterium
CCGCTTAGGAGGCGGCCGCTCTATCCTGCTGAGCTACGTGGACAATCAACGGCGTCTGCGGCCGCTTGCCGGAATGTGCTCCGGTAAGCCGAGCCGAACGCTCTATCATTCTACCTGTTCTTCGTTCTTTTTGCAAGCCCCCAAAAGAAACCGGACGGCCGCTTCAGGCGTCGGCTCGATGCGGATAAGGCCCGGGATGCGGGCATTCACGAAGCCGCGTGAAACATAGTCCCGCAGCAGGCCTTCGAGCGGATCGAAGAAGCCGTTCGTGTTCAGCAGGACGATCGGCTTCGAGAAGCGCTCCAGGGACTTCAGCGTCAGTGTCTCGAAGAATTCGTCGAGCGTTCCGATGCCGCCGGGCAGGACGAGAAAGGCGTCAGCGCGCTCTTCCATGACGTGCTTCCGCTCGGACATGGATTCGGTGACGACGGTCTCGGTGACCGGCTTCAGCAGGGTCTCGAACCGCGTCATGAAGACCGGCAGGACCGACGTGACGGGCCCGCCCGCATCGCGCACACCCCTGCCGACCGCGCCCATGCAGCCGGTACCGCCGCCGCCGTAGACGAGGCCCGCGCCTGCGAGGCCGATCATCCGGCCGGCCTCGTAAGCGTCTTCAATGTATTTCGGATCGACGTGCGCCGAAGCGCCGCCATATGCGCAGATCACCATTGCTCTTCCTCAGTATTCTCGTTCACCCGCAGGTGCTGCTCTTCCTCAGTGCTTCAGTTCGCCCATCAGCCAGGCATGGCATTTGATGCGGCAGCCGATCTCCGGAACGCCCGTCAGGTCCTCTTCATTGACCGCCACGGTCAGTTCCATGCCGTTCGCGTCGACGATCATCCGGTAGAATTTCTCGCCGGTCAGCGAATTCTCCAGCAGCTGCTTCGAAACGATCCGTCCCATGAAATAATACTGGTCGGACTCCATGCCGTGCGGCATGAAGAAGCTGTTCACCAGGGAATAAACGTCCGTGTCGTGCAGGCGGCCCATGACGCGCTCGTAACGCTGCAGTTCCTGCTTCGCGAGGCTCTCCATCGCCTTCGGGTCGCCCATGTGCGCGTCCTCCAGAAGCTGGCCGCGCTCGGCGTCCCGCTCCCTGCGCTGCTTCAGCACGCGTTCGTTCTGGTGCAGCGGCAGCAGGACCGTCCCGTCCTTCGCGAGCGCCGAGAAAGCGACGCGCGAAAAGTCGGGCTCCGCGGGGAAGCCCTGGGTGTTCCGCAGGACCTCGGTGACGTTCCGGACCGTGAAGATCAGCGCCATGCCCATCCGGAAGTCCTCGCACATGCCGATATAGCCGTCCTTCGCGGACTGATGCTCATACGACAGGTGCGCGTCGGACGAGATGTGCGACGACGCGATGTACGGGAAAAAGTACTCCGGCACGAGCACGCCGCGCTCGTCCAGTTCGCCGACCACGGTGATGCCCGCGCGGTTCGCGACTTCCCTGGACGCCTGCGCAAGGTTCGACTCGCCGTCCTTCGTGACGATGCTCAGCTGATCCGGCTGCTCCAGCACCCAGTCCACGATGCTTTTCAGTTGTTTCTTCGTGCGGACCGACCGGAAGCCGACCGCGCGCATAAAATCATGCATGATTTTGCTCCCTTTGCGGGATCCTTGCCGAAGTTTACTGTTTCGGGACCAGCACGGTCTTGCCGCCCA
>JAGDBR010000243.1 GCA_017958935.1 Lachnospiraceae bacterium
CCGCGCGTACGGCGTACACGGGGTGTTCGACGAAGCGCAGGGCGTTCCGGGCATCGTCTTCCGGACGGCCGGGAAAGTCGAAGACGAATTCCGGATCCCGTTCCCGGGGGCGTTCAACGTCTGGAACGCGCTGGCGGCGATCGCGGCGGCGGATCTTCTGAAGATCCCGGCAGATGCCGTGAAGCGGGGCCTGATGAACGTGCACATCAAGGGGCGCGACGACATCGTCTACAAGGGCCGGTTTTCGGTCTGTGTGGACTTCGCGCACAACGGCGCCTCGACCCGGCACCACCTGGAAGCGCTGCGCGAGTACCGGCCGAAACGGCTGATCTGCATCTTCGGCGCGGACGGCAACCGGTCGAAGGGCCGGCGGTACGGCATGGGAGAGGCCGCGGGCGCGTTGGCGGACCTGTCGATCGTGACTTCCGGGCATAACCGGTGGGAGACGTTCGAGGCGATCCTGGCCGACACCGAGGTCGGGCTGCGCAGGACGAAGGGCGCGAAATACATCGCGATCAAGGACCGCGAGGAAGCGATCCGCTACGCGATCGAGCACGCCGAGGACGGCGACCTCATCACGATCATCGGACTCGGGCACGAGTCCTGGCAGGAAGACCACGGCGTGAAGCGCCGCTATAACGACGAAGAATTCGTGAAGTCCGTTCTGCGGGAAAAAGGACTTCTGTAAGAAGGCGCCTGCGCTTCGGCAGGCAGAGGAGCAAACCATGAACAAGAAACCGGTGACCGGCATGCGGGACATCCTGCCGGTCGAAATGGAGATCCGGGCATATCTTCTGGACCTGATCCGGAAGACCTATAAAAGCTTCGGCTACACGGAGATCGAGACGCCCGTCGTGGAGTCCATCGAGAACCTTCAGGGAAAGCAGGGCGGTGAGAACGAAAAGCTGATCTTCAAGATCATGAAGCGCGGCGAGAAGTTCGATCTTGCGAACGCGAAGGAGGAGAACGACCTTGCCGACAGCGGGCTGCGCTACGACCTGACGCTGCCGCTCGCGCGCTATTATTCCCTGCACCAGCAGGAACTGCCGAAGCCGTTCAAGGCGCTGCAGATCGGACCGGTCTTCCGCGCCGAACGCCCGCAGAAGGGCCGTTTCCGCGAGTTCTACCAGTGCGACATCGATGTGTTCGGCGACGCATCGAACCTGTGTGAGACCGAGCTGATCCTCGCGATGATGACGGTGCTGAAGAAGATAGGCTTCAAGGACGCCGTGATCCGCGTGAACGACCGGAAACTGCTGCGGACGCTTGCCGGGAAGACGGGCCTTCCGGAAGACCTGTACGAGGACGTGTTCATCGCCCTCGACAAGATGGACAAGATCGGGGAAGAGGGCGTCGCCGGCGAGCTCGTGAAGCTCGGCATGGAAGAAGCAGCGGCGAAGGCTTTCCTCGGTGATTTCAAGGAAGTGGAGATCCCGGAGAACCTGCAGGAGATCTTCGATCTCGTGAACAGCGCGAAGGACGGCGATTTCGAAGTCGCGTTCGACCCGACGCTCGTGCGCGGCATGGGCTACTACACGGGTCCGATCTTCGAGGTCGCGGTGCCCGAGTTCGGGTCTTCCGTCGGCGGCGGCGGACGGTACGACGAGATGGTCGGCCGCTTCGCGGGACAGCCGACGCCCGCCTGCGGATTCTCGATCGGCTTCGAGCGCATCGTCTCGATCCTGCTGGAGAACGGCTTCCGTCTGCCGGACGCGAAGGAAAAGACCGCCTTCCTGCTGGAGCGCGGGCTTTCCGGTGAAAAGCGCGCGGCAGCCTTGAAGGAAGCGGCGGCGCTCCGCGGCGAAGGGCGGCAGGTGCTCGTCGCGAACATGATCAAGAACAAGAAATTCCAGAAGGAACAGCTGGTGCAGGAAGGCTACGGGGACATCCGGGAATTCTATGAGAACCCGCTTTCCTGAGACGAAAGCCCGGAAGAACGGAAAAACAAAGCGTTGCCCATAAACGGGCGGCTTTCGATAATCAGAAACAGAACGGCGTGCGGACCGGCTCAGCCGGCCTGCGCTTCAGACAGGAGCAGAATGATGAAAAGAACGATGCTGAAGGATGTGAAAGACCATCTGAACGAAGAGATCCTGGTGCAGGGTTTCGTGGAGAATTACCGTGATTCCTCGAAAATGGCCTTCATCGTGCTGAAGGACATCACCGGCAGACTGCAGATCACGATCGAAAAGGAGAAACTGCCCGAGATCGCCGAGACGATCGCGCCGCTGACCGGCGATTCCGTCATCTCGGTCGTCGGCACGGCTTTCGCGTCCGAGTACGTGAAGTTGAACGGCATGGAAATGATTCCGCGTGAGATCCGGATCGAATCGATCGCTGCTGCGCTGCCGATCCAGCGCGAGGAGATCCCGGCGACGAAGAAGAAGCCGGCTGTCCCGCGTTCCGGCGTGGACGACCGTCTCGACTACCGCTGGATCGATCTTCGGACCGACAAGAACCAGCTGCTGTACAAGCTGCAGACCGAAGTGACCCGCGCGATGCGCGACTTCGCCCTGGACCGCGATTTCATCGAGCTCCACACGCCGAAGCTCATCGCGACGGCGTCCGAGTCCGGTTCCGAGGTCTTCGAGGTCACCTATTTCGACCGGAAGGCGTATCTGGCGCAGTCGCCGCAGTTCTATAAGCAGATGGCGATGGCGGCGGGCTTCGACCGCTACTTCGAGGTCGGCCCGGTGTTCCGCGCGGAGAAGTCCTTCACGTCCAAGCACGCGACCGAATTCACCTGCTTTGACATCGAGTTCTCCTACATCGATTCGTTCCGCGACGTCATGAAGTTCGAAGCGGAGCTTTTGACCGACATGCTGAAGAAGGTCAAGGACAAATACGGCGACAAGCTGCAGGAGCTGTTCGGCACGGAGATCGTCGTCCCGACCCTGCCGTTCCCGGAGGTCTCCCTCGCGGACCTGTACAAGGGCCTCGAAGAGGACTTCGGCTTCACGGTGCCGGAGGCGGAAAAAGGCGACCTGACGACGGAAGCCGAGCGCCTTTCCTTCGACTGGGTCAAGAAGCATTACGGCCATGAATTCCTGTTCATCACGGACTACAGCGCGGACAAGCGCGCGTTCTACCACATGCGCGACGAGGACGGCGTGCCGCAGGGCTACGACCTGATCTGGCGCGGCGTCGAGATCACGACGGGCGCGCAGCGCGAGCACCGCTACGAGATCCTGAAGAGGCAGGCGGAAGAGAAGGGCCTCGGCGAGGACGTGAAATTCTACCTGGAGTTCTTCAAGTACGGCTGCCCGCCGCACGGCGGCTTCGGCCTCGGCATCGACCGGCTGACCATGCTGCTGACCGGTCTTCACATCAACGAAGCCGAGTTCCTGTTCAGGAGCCCGAAGCGGCTGACCCCGTAAACACATTCAAACGCTGCCCCGGGACCGAGGCAGCGTTTTTCACGGCCATGAAGGCCTTGACCGGAATACATACCATTCGGAGGATGAAAAGATGGACATCAGAAGGCTGATCGACGAAGGACGCGGCATCGTCGGCATCGAGTTCGGCTCGACCAGGATCAAGGCGGTCCTGATCGACGAAAACCACGTGCCGGCCGCTTCCGGCGACTACACATGGGAGAACCGCTTCGAGAACGGCGTGTGGACTTATCCGGAGCATCAGTTCTACGAAGGCCTGCAGGCCTGCTTCGCGGCGCTGCAGGAGGACGTCGAAAGACAGTACGGCACGAAGATCCGGAAGCTGAAAGCGCTCGGCTTCTCGGCCATGATGCACGGCTACCTCGCCTTCAACGACAAGGACGAACTGCTCGTGCCGTTCAGGACCTGGCGGAACACGATCACGCAGGACGCGGCGGCCGAACTGTCGGCGCTGTTCCGTTTCAACATCCCGCAGCGCTGGACGATCGCCCACGTGCGGCAGGCGGTGCTGAACAGGGAACCGCACCTGAAGGACCTGTACCGTGTCAACACGCTCGCGGGCTGGATGCATTACCGGATGACCGGGAACTGGGTCGTTGGCATCGGCGAAGCCTCGGGCATCATGCCGGTGGACAGCCGCACGATGGACTACGATCAGAACATGATCGACATTTTCGACCGGCTGAACGCGGAAGCGGGTTATCCCTTCAAGGCGCGGGAGATCTTCCCGAAGGCCGTCATGGCAGGCGCTGACGCCGGCCGGCTGACGGAGGAAGGCGCAAGGCTTCTGGATCCGTCGGGCACGCTGGAAGCAGGCTGCGTCGTGGCGCCGCCGGAAGGCGATGCGGGCACCGGCATGGCCGCGACGAACGCGGTGCGCATGCGGACCGGCAACGTCTCCGCGGGCACCTCGGTCTTCTCGATGGTCGTCCTGGAGAAAGCGCTGTCGAACTATTACGAAGCGATCGACATGGTCACGACGCCGGACGGCTCGCCGGTCGCGATGGTGCACTGCAACAACTGCACGTCCGACCTGAACGCCTGGGTCCGCATCCTGAAGGAAAGCATGGAGCGCCTCGGCTTCAGTCCGGACACGGGCGCGCTCTACACGTCGCTTTTCAACGCCGCGCTCGAAGGCAGCGCGGACTGCGGACAGGTGCTGAACTACAACTACGTGTCGGGCGAAGCGATCACGCACGTCGGCACCGGCAGCCCGATGCTCGTGCGCTCGCAGGAAGCGGACTTCACGCTGCCGAACTTCATGCGCGCGCTCCTGTACGGGGCGCTGGCGACGCTGAAGCTCGGGAACAACATCCTGCTCAAGGAAGAGAAGGTGCAGGTCGACACGCTGTACGGCCACGGCGGCTTCTTCAAGACGAAGGGCGTGGGCCAGCAGCTGCTGGCGGACGCGCTGAACGTCCCGGTCTCCGTCATGGCGACGGCAGGCGAGGGCGGCCCGTGGGGCATGGCGCTCCTGGCTTCCTACTGCGTGAACCGGGACGAAGGCGAGAACCTGCCCGATTTCCTGCAGAACAAGGTCTTCCACGGCGAGACGGGCGAACGCCTGGATCCGGATCCGGAAGGCGTGAAGGGATTCGAAGCATACGCGGCGGCTTATGAAAAAGGCCTCGCGCTGGAAAGAGAGGCAAGCGCATGCTGGAACAGCTGAAGAAGGATGTATACGAAGCGAATCTGGAGCTCGTCGAAAAAGGGCTCGTCATTTATACCTGGGGGAACGTCTCCGGCATCGATCGAGAGAGCGGCCTCGTCGTGATCAAGCCTTCGGGCGTCGACTATGACGTGCTGACGGCGGAGGACATGACGGTCGTCGACCTGCAGGGAAACGTCGTCGAGGGCCGCTATAAGCCCTCCTCCGACACGAAGACGCACCTCGTGCTGTACCGGACCTATCCGGAGATCAGCGGCATCGTTCACACGCATTCGGTGTGGGCGGTCGCGTTCGCGCAGGCCGGGATGCCGATCCCGGCGCTCGGCACGACGCACGCCGACTACTTCTACGGCGACATCCCGTGCACCCGCGGGCTGACCGAGGAAGAGATCGCCGGAGACTATGAGGAGAATACCGGGAACGTGATCGTCGAGACGATCGGCGAAAACGACCCGATGGCCTGCCCCGGCATCGTCGTCCGGAACCATGGGCCGTTCGCCTGGGGGAAAAGCGCGAAGGGCGCCGTCTACAACGCGGTCGTCCTCGACAAGGTCGCCGAGATGGACGCGAAGACCTTCATGGTCGACCCGGGCGTCGACCGGGCCCCGCAGTACCTGCTCGACAAGCACTATTTCCGCAAGCACGGCGCGAACGCGTACTACGGCCAGGGAAAGGGCGAAGACCACTGAAAAGCAGCGGCCGGCGCAGCGGAAAAGACGACGCGGGTCCAAAAAAACGGTTGACAAAAGGCATGAAAAGGACTATTCTTTTTCTATGTTTTTTGCAAACGGAGGACTGACTCCGCCGGATGCGGAGAGGTCAAAAACAAACAGACATCATCGGAAAGCAGAAATAGATGAACGACAGGCGTTCATCCGTAGGGAATTCACCCCTCGGATGGGCGCCTTCTTCATTTTCGGAGGGCTGACATGAAGAAGTACATCTTTGTAACGGGCGGCGTCGTGTCGGGGCTCGGGAAGGGCATCACGGCGGCTTCGCTCGGCAGACTGCTGAAGGCCAGGGGCTTCCGGGTCGCGGCGCAGAAGCTGGATCCCTACATCAACGTGGACCCGGGGACGATGAGTCCTTACCAGCACGGGGAGGTCTACGTGACGGAGGACGGCGCGGAGACCGACCTCGACCTGGGCCACTACGAGCGGTTCATCGACGAAGACCTGAACCGGTATTCCAATCTGACGACCGGCAAGGTGTACTGGAACGTTCTGAACAAGGAACGCAGAGGGGAATACCTCGGCTCCACCGTCCAGGTCATCCCTCACATAACA
>JAGDBR010000244.1 GCA_017958935.1 Lachnospiraceae bacterium
AAAGCCCGTCGCCCAGATACATAACGCTCCGGCCGAGCTTTCCGGCAAGTTCCTCCGCCTTTTTCACCTGCTCTTCCAGCGGCAGCGCCGCTGCCGGCTCGTCCACGATGAAACGGCCGTCTTCGAAATGATAGAGCCCCGAATAGACTTCGGAACGCCGCGCGTCCAGAACGGGACACAGCACGTCCTCAGCGCCCCAGCAGCCGAACGCCATCGCGTCCAGCGTCGGGACCGCGATCACCGGCTTGTTCAGCGCGAAAGCGAGGCCCTTCGCCGTCGCCGCGCCGATCCGCAGGCCCGTGAACGAGCCCGGTCCGGCGGAGACGGCGATCGCGCCGATGTCCGCCCTGTCGGTATCCGTCATGCGGACGATCTCGTCGATCATCGGCAGCAGCGTCTCGGAATGTGTTTTCCGGTGGTTCGTGAAGAAAGACGCCAGGACGTTCCCGTCTTCGGTCAGGGCGACCGAGGCGACGTTCGAAGCGCTTTCAATGCCCAGTATCTTCATGCTTTTTCCGGTCCTCTGTCCGGCTTGACAACGGTGATCCTCCGGTAATCAAAGCCCTTTTGCGCGTCCTTTTCGATCGTGACGCGCAGGGCGTTTTCCGGGATCAGGTCTTCGATCCGCACCGCCCATTCGACGAGCGACACGCCTTCTCCGTAGAAGAATTCCTCGTGCCCGATCTCCTCCATCTCGTCTTCGTCCTCGATACGGTAGACGTCGAAATGGTACATCGGGATGCGTCCGCTCTCATAGACCTGCAGGATCGTGAACGTCGGGGAAACGACATGGTCCGTGATCCCGAGCCCCTTCGCGAAGCCCTTGACGAAGACCGTTTTCCCGGCGCCCAGACTCCCGTCCAGACACACGACTTCTCCGGGAGCCGCATTTTCCCCGTAGTACACGCCTACGGAGAATGTTTCTTCCGGAGAATTCGTTTCATAAACACGTGTCATATGAATCCCTGTCAGCCCAGCTTTCTGTAGAGATTGCTGAGCGGTTTATAGATCAGGAACACGACGGCGCCGACCGCGATGCCCTTGATCAGGTTGAACGGAACCGTCGCGAACGCAATGAACGTCGGCATGTTCTTGATCAGCGGCGTGATCGCCGTGCCCATCGAAATGATCGCATCCAGTTCCATGCCGTAGAGCTTCGCGAACGTCGGGATCAGGTAGAAGCCGTTAAAGAACGCGCCGAACACGACGAGCACCAGGGCGCTGGCGATCAGGCCGATCAGCGCCCGCTTCCGGGACTTCTTCACGAGATAGAACAGCGATGCCGGCAGTACGTAGACCGCGCCCATCGCGAACATCGCGAAGTCGCCGACGAAAGCCGTGTGCGTCCCGTGCAGCAGCACGTGGATCAGGGTCTTCAGGAACTCGACGAGTACGCCCGCGACCGGTCCCAGCAGGAAGGCGGCGATCATGCCCGCGACTTCCGAAAAATCCAGCATGTAGAAACCGGGCACGAACGGCAGCGGGAATTCGATCATCGTCAATACGCCGCCGATCGCCGAGAAAACGCCGATGCCGGCGATCTTCTTCGCGTTCCATCCCTGGGCCTTCTGGCCCGTTTTCTTCAGCACGTACCGCTCGCACAGGTTCGCGAGCAGGATGACAGCCGCGGTGATCAGCAGGATCACCAGCACGAAGGACAGATTCTCCTTCGCGATATCGATCAGAGACTCGTGTTCGTCATTGTCAGCCAGAAATAGTCTCATTCGTTCAGTTTCCTTTCTGATCCGTGTGGATCCACTTCAGGTATGCGATCATGAAGGGATCCAGCGCGCCGTCCATGACGGCCTGCACGTTGCCGGTCTCTTCCTG
>JAGDBR010000245.1 GCA_017958935.1 Lachnospiraceae bacterium
CAGCACCGAGATGTTCAGCAGCTCGATGATGCTCAAAGACCCCTGGATCTTCAGACGCGCGACCGACTCCCGGATATCCCGGGCACCGGAGCAGGAGATGCTGCCGAAGCGCACGACGCGCGACAGCGCGGCCGCGGTCTCTTCCTGCGCGGTGCGGATCATCTCCGGATCGTCGAGCGGCTTCAGCTTCGCGACCGCGGCATGGCCGGCCGGGGTGGTGCATTTTTCGTCCAGCTGCCCCATGATCTTCGTGTATTCCAAAGTTTTCAGGACTTTTTCGTTCATGACGGATTCAGTATACACTAAAGCAGGACGCGCCGCAAGGAATTACTTGAATTTTAAGGGGGAAGCCCATATAATGAAAGTACGTTTGAAGAGGTGAAAATGGCAGACCGGAATTCCGAAAAACAGAAGGACCGCATCCGCGAAAGGATCGTTCCGCGGAACAATTTCAAACGGGCCGTGACCGTCACGCTGTCGGTCCTCGGGCTCGCGCTGCTGTTCGGCCTTGTGGCGGGCGTCATGTTCAAGATCGGTGAGACGCTGGTCGGCCAGAACGTGGAGACCCGGATCGAACAGTTCATCATTGCGCGGGACGAGAATCCCGGCGAGCAGACGACGGCGGTGCCCGTGCAGAGCGAGCCGGAGAGCGTTCCGGCGCCGACGGAGGGAGAGAACACGTCCGAAGCGCCCGGACCGACGGAAGGACCGGAGGAACACGCCAGGACCCCGGAGGAGATCTTCCGGGAAGCGGAACGGGGCGTCATCGAGATCGTCGTCGAGAAGAATACGGGAACGGACCTGTTCAATACCGACGTCATCGCCCGCTACCGGACGATCGGCGTCTTTGTCGCGGAATCGCCGGAAAGCCTGTATTTTCTGATGGATGACAGCCGCCATGAAGACGGCGACACGGTCATCGCCGCCGTGGGCGGGACCTTCCATCCGGCAACGTTCGTGCAGCGGGACGCGCTGACGGACATGGCGGTCTACAAGCTTGCGGCCGAGGCGTTTTCTGTAGCCCCGGAGATTCTCACGCTCGGAAACTCCTTCCGGATCCATACGGCGGACACGGTCTACATGATCGGCACGCAGACCGGGAATCCGCGCTCGTTCTCGCAGGGCAGGGTGACCTTCGTCGACGACAGCGAATCCGCCGAGGACGGATATAACCAGCACATTTACACGGACATTCCGGGCGTCACGGATACGTCCGGCGTTCTGCTGAACGAAGACGGCGACATCGTCGGCTGGGTCTCGGAGCATTTCCGCACGGCGGACGACCAGGTGGGCGCCGCCGGCATCAGCCCGGTCAAGTACCTGATCGAAGACATGTGCTCCGGCACGGATACGGCCTACATGGGCGTCACCTGCATGCAGGTCACGGAGAGCCAGGCCAGGCTGCTGGAGATCGACGCGGGCCTGTATGTTTCGTCGGTCGTGACGGACAGCCCGGCATTCACCGCCGGCATCCAGGTCGGCGACCGGCTCGCGGGGATCGACGACAACCGCTTCCAGAGCAATTCGCTGTTCGCGATGCGCCTGGACGAATACAGCCCCGGCGATACGGCCGTCATCCGGCTGATGCGGAAAAGCGGCGGAGACTATGCGCCGCTCGATCTGCCGCTGACGTTCGGCGCGCGCTGAACGGTTTCAACATACCGCGGGACGCGCATCGATGCGGCCCGCTCCACCACCGGCGCTGCCGGTTAGAAGGGATCATTTATGGCATTCATTCAGGATCTGCGGGAGGGCGACCACATCGTTCAGGTCTTCCTCTGCAAGCAGAAGGTGACCGGTACCACGAAGACCGGAAAGAACTATTATTCGCTGAAACTGCAGGACAAGACCGGCATCGTGGACGCGAAGGTCTGGGAACTGTCGAACAGCATCGCCCATTTCGACGGGAACGACTACATCGTCGTCGAGGGCGATGTCCAGAGCTACAACAACGCGCTTCAGATCAACGTCCGGCGCATCCGGCGCGCGGATCCGGGCGAGTACGACCAGAAGGATTATCTGCCGGCCTCGCAGCTGAAGATCGAGGACATGTTCGCGGAGCTGCTGAAGCTCGAAGGAAAGATCGAGCATCCGAAGCTGAAGGCGCTGGCGGATTCGTTCTTCGTCGAGGACGAGGAATTCATCAAGGCGTTCAAGGTGCATTCGGCAGCGAAGTCCGTCCACCACAATTTCATCGGCGGCCTGCTGCAGCATACGCTCCGCGTGACCCAGCTCTGCTATTTCTTCTCTCTGCAGTATCCGATGCTGAACCGGGACCTGCTGCTGACCGCGGCGCTGTTCCACGACATCGGAAAGCTCCGGGAACTGTCGGATTTCCCGGAAAACGACTACACGGACGAAGGGCAGCTGCTCGGCCATATCGTGATCGGCTATGAGATGGTAAAGGAGCGGATCGAAACGATCGGCGGCTTCCCGAAAAAACTGAAGACCGAACTTCTGCACTGCATCCTCGCGCATCAGGGCCAGCTCGAATACGGTTCGCCGAAGAAACCGTCGATCATGGAGGCGCTGGCGCTGTATTACGCGGATGACACGGATGCGAAGCTGGAGATCATGGTCGAGGAATTCGACAAGACGAATTCGATGGATTTCCTGGGCGTGAACCGCTTCTTGGGGACGAATATCCGGAGAACCTCCAGAGAGAGCTGATGAAGAAAAACGAAGAATACGAGGTCCGGATCACGGATCTGAATACGGACGGGGAAGGTGTCGGAAAAGCCGGCGCCTTCCCTCTTTTTGTCAAAAACACCTGCATCGGGGATCTTGCGCAGGTGCGGGTCATGAAACTGAAGAAAACGTACGGGTATGCGCGGCTGATCCGGGTGCTCGAGCCGTCGCCCGACCGCTGCGACGCGCGCTGCAGCCGCGCGGCAGCCTGCGGCGGCTGCCAGCTGCAGCAGATGACTTATGAGGCACAGCTGCAGTTCAAGACCGAAAAAGTGCGGCAGAACCTCCGGCGGATCGGCGGTTTCGACATCGAGGTGCCGGGGTGTCTGGGCATGCGGGAACCGTGGCATTACCGGAACAAGTCGCAGGTCCCGGTCGGACGCTCGAAGGACGGACGGATCGTCACAGGCTTTTATGCGCATCACACGCATGACATCATAGAATCGGACGGCTGCGCGCTGACGTTCGAGGAGGCGGACGCGGTCCTGCGGATCGTGCGCGAATGGATGGAAGCGCAGCACATTCCGCCGTATGACGAAGAGACGGGCAGGGGCCTCGTACGCCACGTGCTGTCCAGAAAAGGCTTCGCGACAGGCCAGATCATGGTCTGCGTCATCGCTGCCGGCAGCGTGCTGCCGTATTACGGAGAGCTTCTGCGCCATCTGAAAACAGAGATCCCGGGCTTCACGACGCTTTGCCTGAACGTGAACACCGCGCGCGGCAATACGATCCTCGGAAAAGAGACGAAGGTACTGTACGGACCGGGCGTCATCGAAGACGAGATCGACGGGCTGAAGTTCACGGTTTCCGCGAATTCCTTCTACCAGGTGAACCCCGCCCAGACCGCCGTCCTTTACGGAAAAGCGCTGGAGTTCGCCGGCCTGACCGGCAATGAGACTGTCTGGGACGTCTACTGCGGCATCGGGACGATCTCCCTCTTCCTGGCCCGCCGCGCGAAAAAGGTCTACGGCGTCGAGATCGTGCCGCAGGCCGTCGAAGACGCGCGCCTGAACGCCGGACGGAATGCACTGCAAAACACGGAATTCTTCACGGGAAAAGCCGAGGAAGTCCTGCCGGCCTGGCACAGTGCCCATCCCGGCGAAAAAATAGACGTGATCGTCGTCGATCCCCCGCGCAAAGGCTGTGACGAAGCCTGCCTGCAGACGATCGTTTCCATGGCGCCGGACAGGCTCGTCTACGTCTCCTGTGATTCCGCGACGCTTGCCCGCGACCTGAAATACCTGTGCGAAAACGGGTTCAGGCTGGAAAAAGTACAGCCTGTGGACATGTTTGGAATGACGGTGCATGTGGAGACGGTATGCTGCTTGTCCCACCAAAATAAGGATTTCATTTCAGTGCCTTATGAACCGAAGGATGCGGATTATCTGAAACAACTGAACTAAGATTGGGAAATCGAAGCTTATGGAGGCGAAGAAAAGATGATTTTGCTTGTTATTGATATGCAGAAAGGACTGGTTGACGAGGATCTGTATGCCTTCGATACTTTCATAGACAGAACTGTTCGACTGGTCGATGCGGCTAGAAAAAACAACATTGAAGTAATCTTTGTTCAGCATGATGCAGGGTCGGGCAGCGGCATGTCGGTCGGAGACGAGGGTTTTGAGATCGTCGATCAGATGACGCCAAAAGAGGGCGAAAAGGTTTTTACCAAGACAATTAACAGCTGTTTTGGCAACAAAGAGTTTAAAGAATATATGGAAAACTTGGATGACAAACGCCTGATTATCGTTGGTCTCCAGACAAATTACTGTATTGACTGTACCATAAAATCTGCTTTTGAAAGAGGTTTTGAGGTAATCATCCCCGAAGGAACAAATTCGACCTTTGATAATGACTATATGACTGGCGAAACAACTGTCCGTTATTACAACGAGGATGTTTGGGAAGAACTTGTCGAAGCCGTAACAATCGAAGAAGCTATAGCGCTGTTGGAGGAGTGATAAGGTTTAGTTTGTCGATATGTTCCATCTTAATCATTCTATTGAGACGGTCGTTCTTCTTTGTCGGAAAGCCGAACAGGCAGATCGACATATCGTGGTAAATTATGAACCTCATGGAAGGCATAAGGAGAAGAGAAAATAACGACTCAATGTATAGATACAAATAGAAGTTTGCGGAGGTGCCTGTAGTTGGAGATCTGGGATCTATATACCGAGCGGCGAGAATTGACCGGAAAAGAACATATCCGAGGAGAAAAAATACCACAGGGATATTATCACCTCGTTGTTCATGTCTGGATCAGGAACGGAAAGGGTGAGTATCTCATTTCTCAGCGCAGCGAAGACCGTCCGGCTTTTCCATTAATGTGGGAATG
>JAGDBR010000246.1 GCA_017958935.1 Lachnospiraceae bacterium
GTCTCGCCGGACTGCGAGATCACGATCACGAGCGCGTGCTTCGACAGCAAATGCTTCCGGTAGCGGAATTCAGACGCCAGCTCCACCCGGACCGGGATCCCGGCCAGGTCTTCGATCACATACTGCGACAGCATGCCGACATGCCACGCGGAGCCGCAGGCCACGATCTCGATGCTGTCGGTCTCCTGCAGCATTTCCGGCGTCAGCCCGGTCACGGATAGTTCGGGCTTCCCGTCCCGGATCAGGCTGTTCAGCGTGTCGCGCACCGCCTTCGGCTGCTCATGGATCTCCTTGATCATGAAATGCTCGTAGCCGCCCTTTTCGGCCGCTTCCGCATCCCAGGTGACCGTAGAAAGCTGCAGTTCCACCTCATCGCCGTTCAGGTCGAAGAAATGAGCCTCGCCCGGCAGCAGCCGGCAGGACTGCAGGTTGTCGATGTAATAGACTTCGCGCGTGTATTTCAGGATCGCGGGGACGTCGGACGCGAGGAAGCTCTCCCCCTCCGACACGCCGATGATCAGCGGACTGTCCTTCCGGGCGCAGTAGATCTCGCCCGGGAAATCCCGGAACATCAGCGCCAGCGCGTAGCTGCCGCGCACGCGGACCATCATGCGGTTGATCGCGTCGATCGGTCCGATCCGGTACTTTTTGTAATAATAATCGACCAGCTTGATCGCGACTTCGGTGTCGGTGTCGCTGTAGAACCGGTAGCCGTTGTTCAGCAGCTTCTGGCGGATCTCCTCGTAATTCTCGATGATCCCGTTGTGGACGCCGACGACGTCCGATTCGACCGAGCCCGAAGCGGAGCCGGTCGCGTTGCCGCTGACGTGCGGATGCGCGTTCGCGCGGCTCGGCTCGCCGTGCGTCGCCCAGCGCGTGTGCCCGATGCCGCAGGTGCCGGACAGGGTCCTGCCGCCGTCCGTCATCTCGATCAGGTTCTTCAGCTTCCCGGTCGCCTTCACGACCTCCGCGAGCGCGGTGCCGTTCCGAACGGCCAGCCCCGCGGAATCATAGCCGCGGTACTCGAGCCGCGACAGCCCTTCCAGCAGGACCGGCGCCGCCTGCCGGTCACCTACATATCCAACGATCCCACACATATGTCTCTCCCTTGATGCTCTCAGGCCGCCCGGATCCCTTTACGGACGCCGGACCGCCGTCTGTTTTCTCTTTTATGCGCCCGGCCGGACGAAGAAGCCGGCAGCCGAAGCAAGCTGCTCAAGATGCGTACGGAACGCTTCGTCCCCGCCGTAGACCGACAGGTACAGGTCGCCGCCGTTCAGCGTGACGAGCGCTTTTTCGTCCGGATAAAGGACGTTGACGAAATCCGTCTTCGGAAGGCCCGCGACCGTTTCGAACAGGTGTCCGGGATCCGGCGATTTCGTCCATTTTTCATTCATATAGACTGCAGCGTCGTGATAGCAGTTCAGTCTGATCAGCAGCAGCGCGAATGCTTCATGAAGGGGCCGCAGCCGTTCCTCCGTCAGAAAAAAGCGCTCCGCCGCGAAGTAGGCGCTGCCCCTGTCGGCAGGCACCCGCTCCGGGAAGCAGTCGATGACCCGGCACTCTCCCTCCA
>JAGDBR010000247.1 GCA_017958935.1 Lachnospiraceae bacterium
GCAACAGTTGACGATAACCGGCGGGGAAGCTATAATGTTGCTCAATGATGTTCGCGGCGCGCATTCAGCCTGGCGGCAAAAAAGAAGAACCGGCTTTCGCCGGCTCTTCTTTCGGATACTGCATTCTATTATTTGATGATGAAAGGCTCAAGCGTCTGCAGGATCTCCGCCACATTCTCCTCGGCATGGATCGTCAGATCGATCGGTCTGGACAGGTCCAGAGAGAAGATACCCATGATGGATTTCGCGTCGATGACGTAACGGCCTGACACCAGATCGAAATCGGAATCATATTTCGCTAACGTATTTACGAACGATTTTACCTTGTCGATGGAGTTTAAAGAAATCTTAACGGATGTCATATGAAAATCTCCTTTCTCTTATGCATCTATAGCATTATGGTAAAGTGAAAGAAGTAAAAAGTCAAGATGCTTTTGGAAAACATTTCCGTTGCGTTCCATACGCTCGGCTGCAAAGTGAACATCTACGAAACGGAGGTCATGGAAGGGCTCGTGCAGGGCGCCGGCGCTTCCGTCGTGCCGTTTGACGGCCCGGCGGATTTCTACGTCGTCAATACCTGCTCGGTCACGAACATTGCCGACAGGAAGTCGCGGCAGATGCTGCGGCGCCCGAAGGCGAAGCATCCGGACGCGGTCGTCGTGGCCTGCGGGTGCTATTCGGAGGTGGAGGACGCCGAAAAACTCTACGCAATCGGCGTCGACATCGTCATGCAGAACGCAGACAAGCCGGCGATCGTCTCCGTGCTGGCGGAGTGGCTCGCGGCGCACGAAAAGAACGGCGCGGGCACAGAAGAAAGCGCGACGGAAAAAGACAGCGCGGCCGGAAACGGTACCGAAGCATCGGCAGCGGGCAGCGGGGCGGAAGCCGCCTTTTCGCAGAAAGGACTGCGTCTGTCGTCTCTGACCGAGCACACGCGGGCCGACGTGAAGGTCCAGGACGGCTGCAACCAGTTCTGCACCTACTGCATCATCCCGTACGCGCGCGGCAGGATCCGGAGCAAGCCGCTTCAGGACGTCCTGACGGAGATCTGCGGCCTGGCTTCCTCCGGCGTGAAGGAAGTCGTCCTGACGGGCATCCATTTGAGTTCCTACGGCAAGGACCTGCAGGACGGGGCCGGCCTCCTGGACCTGATCCGTGCGGTCCACGGGATCGAAGGGATCGAACGCATCCGCCTGGGCTCGCTGGAGCCCCGGATCGTCACGGAGGACTTCGCGAAAGCGCTCGCCGCACTGCCGAAGCTCTGCCCGCATTTCCACCTTTCGCTCCAGTCGGGCTGTGCGGAAACGCTGAGGCGCATGAACCGGCATTATACGCCGGAAGAGTACGAAGAGAGCTGCTGCCTGCTGCGGAAATACTTCAGCCTGCCCGCGATCACGACCGACGTCATCGTCGGGTTCCCGGGAGAGACAGAGGAAGACTTCGCAGCGTCGAAGGCGTTCATTGAGAAGATCGGTTTCTACGAACTGCACGTCTTCAAGTATTCACGGCGGAAGGGGACCGTGGCGGACAGGATGCCGGACCAGCTCGACGAGCAGACGAAGAACGAAAGAAGCAGCGAACTGATCGCGCTGGCGAAAAAAATGTCCGACGCCTACCGGAAGCAGCTCATCGGGCAGCAGGTCGAGGCACTGACGGAGAAGGAGATCGCGCCGGGCGTTTACACGGGCTATACGAAAGAGTACGTCCGCGTGTGCGTTCCGGCTTCGGGACCGGATGAGATCGTCAGATTTGAACTTTCTGTGAAATCTCTTGAAAGCGAAGAGGCTTTTGAGTAAAATAAGAAAAGGCTGAAAAGCCGCGGCATAAGAAGACTGTTTCTGAAGAGAGGGGAGGCAATGACCATGGAAAACATGCAAACGAACAACACGCAGTACGTCACATTGCCCAACGGAAGCGTCCAGGCCGATTACACGGCGGCGGAGGTGCTCCGGAAGGTATATGAGGCGCTGAAGGAAAAGGGCTACAACCCCGTGATCCAGATCGTCGGCTATATCATGTCCGGGGATCCGACATACATTACGAACCATCAGGGCGCGCGGGCGCTGATCATGAAGGTGGAGCGCGACGAGCTGTTATCCGAGCTCGTGGAGCATTACATCACGACGGCACTCTGACGGGAGGACCATGCGCTATCTCGGACTCGACTACGGGGAGAAGACGGTCGGCGTCGCATTGACGGACGCCCTGCTTCTGACCGCGCAGCCGTACGAAACGATCTTCCGGAAGGAAGAAAACAAACTGAGACGGACGTTTTCGCGGATCGAAGAGATCTGCCGGGAACAGGAGGTCGGCAGGATCGTTCTCGGCCTGCCGCTTTCGATGGACGGCAGCGATTCGCAGACGACCGTGAAAGCCCGCGCCTTCAAGGAGGCGCTGGAGCGCCGCACAGGCCTGCCGGTCGTCTTTCACGACGAGCGGCTGACGAGCGTGGCGGCGGAAGAGATCCTGCGGGAAATGGCGGTCCCGGCCGCCGAACGGAAGGCATACATCGACAAGATCGCGGCAGCGGTCATCCTGCGGGACTATCTGAATGAACTGGAGCGCACCGGCGTCAGGACGCAGACGCCGGACAAAGCGCAGGAGCACAACGAAGACACAGCCGCTGAAAGCGAAGAGGAATGACATGAACGAAAAACAGATCGTATTGAAGACGGACGACGGCGAATACCCGCTGTTCGTGATCGAACAGACGCGGCTGAACGGCGTCGATTATCTGCTCGTATCCGACTCGGAAGCAGACGAGGCAGACTGCTGGATCTTTAAGGACGTTTCGAAGGAATCGGATCCGGAAGCAGTCTACGAAGAAGTGACAGATCCCGATGAAGCCGCAGCGCTTCAGACCATATTCGAGAGTCTTCTGGAGGATACGGTATTCGAAACAGGGGAGGACTGATCTATTTGGCGAAAAGCAAACCGAATTATTATGACAATGTCTCCGAGCGCGCGGTCAAGGTGATCCCGCTCGGCGGACTCGAGCGGGTCGGCATGAACATCACGGCCTTCCGCTACAATGACTCGATCATCGTCGCGGACTGCGGACTCGCGTTTCCCGAGGACGACATGCCGGGCATCGACCTGGTCGTCCCGGACATCTCTTACTTAAAACAGACCGCTGACAAGGTTAAAGCCTTTTTCATCACGCACGGACATGACGATCATATCGGTGCGATACCTTACGTGCTGAATCAGCTGAACGTGCCGCTGTACGGCATGCGGCTGACGATGGCGATCATTGAAGGAAAACTGGAAGAGCACGGCATGCTCGGCTCCGTCGAGCGCCACGTGGTCGAATACGGAGACCGCGTGAAGGCCGGCGACTTCGAGGTCGAATTCATCCGCGTGAACCACAGCATCCTGGATTCCGCGGCGCTCGCGATCAAATCGCCCGCCGGCACGATCGTGCACACGGGCGACTTCAAGATCGACTACACGCCGGTCTACGGGAAGCCGGCCGACCTGGCCCGCTTTGCGGAGCTCGGGAACAGTGGCGTCCTGGCGCTTCTGTCGGATTCGACGAACGCGACCCGCGAGGGCTTCACGCCCTCCGAGCGGAACGTTGCCGCGACGTTCGACCAGGCGCTGAAGGCGCACCCGAACCAGCGGATCATCGTGTCGACGTTCGCGTCGCACATCGACCGCGTGCAGCAGGCGATCAACGCCGCCGCGAATAACGGGCGCAAGGTCGCGATCAACGGCCGCTCGATGGTGACGGTCATGAACCTGGCGAAGGATCTGGGGCTGATCACGTTCCCGGACAACGTCCTCGTCGACATCGAGCAGGTCTCGAACTACCGCGACAAGGACGTCGTCATCATCATGACGGGGTCCCAGGGCGAGTCGATGGCCGCGCTGTCGCGCGCGATCAACGGCCAGCACCGTTTCGTGAACATCACGTCGAACGACGTCGTGATCTTTTCTTCCTCGCCGATCCCGGGCAATGAAAAAGCGGTCAGCAAGCTCGTCAACCTGTTGGCGCAGCGGGGCGCGGCCGTCATCAACCGCGAGGTCCACGTGTCGGGCCATGCCTGCCGCGAGGAATTGAAGCTGATGTACGCGCTGACGCGGCCGCAATACGCGGTCCCGCTCCACGGCGAGTTCCGCCACCGCAAGGCGAACGCCGACATCGCGGCGGAGATGAACGTGGATCCGAAGAAGATCTTCCTGCTGAATTCCGGCGACGTGCTGACGCTGTCGAAGGAGCGGGGAGAAGTGACCGACACGGTCCCGGCGGGCGGCGTCATGGTCGACGGCCTCGGCGTCGGCGACGTCGGGAACATCGTGCTGAGAGACCGGCAGAACCTGTCGAAGGACGGCATCATCGTCGTCTGCATGACGCTGTCGAAGGCGACCGGCGAGCTGCTCGCCGGACCGGAGATGCTCTCGCGCGGCTTCGTATACATCCGTGAGAACGAGAAC
>JAGDBR010000248.1 GCA_017958935.1 Lachnospiraceae bacterium
CATAAGATGAAGTTTCTGCGCATCTACGCATCCCGTAAGCGATATTATGCCTTTATTCTTTTTTCGTTTGATTACATCCCTTATACTCTGATAATCAGCCAGTTCTTCAAGGGGCGTGAACATTGCTTTCATAGATTCTGATCTTACTTTTTCTTCTTGGTGTTAAACTTGTTCATGGCGGGCTCCGTGCCCTCGTTCATGATTACTTCTATTGCATCCACAGCATTAGCAAGAGCATCCGCGTAGTTTTCCATATCATCCTTGTCTATGCTGCCCAGCACATGGGAAACCAGGTCGCCGCCTCTCTGCTTAGCCCCAACTCCCACTCTTACGCGGATAAAATTCTCTGTTCCCAAATGCTGAATGATGTTCTTCAGTACGTCACGCTCCGTCTGTACATCCAGTGCGGATGTCGCCTCATCCAGCAAAAGGATCGGCGCGTCGCGCAGGACCGCACGAGCGATCGCGATGCGCTGCGCCTGGCCTTCAGAAAGGCCGCGGCCGCGCTCGCCGACCGGTGAATCGATTCCCTGCGGCATCTTCGAAACAAACTCCCACGCGCAGGCCGTCTTCAGCGCTTCGATGATCTCCTCGTCCGTCGCGTCCTCCTTCACCATGCGGAGGTTCTCGGCGATCGTCCCGGATATCACGGTATTGCCCTGCGGCACGTAACTGAACAGGTACCGGCTGTCGGCGTTCACGTCGACTTCCAGGGTAAATTCACCGTCCTCTGAGAAAGGCGTGTTTTCGGCAAGCTTGCCGAAGCTTTCGGGGCCGGAAACGACTCGGAGCTTCGCAACGCCGGTATCCGGCCGGATCAGGCCGAGCATCAGACGGATCATCGTCGTCTTGCCCTCGCCGGACGGGCCGACGAGCGCGACGATCTCGCCCGGGGAGGCGATGAACGTCGAATCGGAAATGACCCTCTGCCCCTCCTCGTACGCGAAACTCACGTCGTCCATGCGCACTTCGACGCCGAGATCCGCGAACACGCTCAGATCTTCGCTTTCTTTAATATGCACTTCCCGCGGAAGCTCGATCAGCTCGCGGATACGGTGAGCGGAAACAGAGCTCGACAGGAATGACGGAATGATGCCGACGACTTTATTAAATGAATTCGACAGTCTTCCGCGCTGTTCCAAAAACAGCGTCATCGTGCCGAACGAAATCTGATTCGTCCACAGCAGATACAGGCAATAGCCGAATGCGGCATACTGGACGATCAGGCCCAGAACGGACATGAACACGTTCGTTTTGATCGTGAACAGATTGTATTCCAGGCTCTGCTTCTTCAGCTTTCCCTGCCATTCCCGCAGTTTCCTGCCGTACCGCTTCATGATGCCGAAAGATTTGATGGTGTCGAAATTATAAAAAGTTTCGACTTCGAACGCCATCATCTTGCTGCTGATCTCGCGGACCTTTTTCTGATGCTCGCGCTGCTTGCGGATCAGGTATTTCGACATCAGCAGCATCACCGGTGCCGATACAAATGCGATCAGCGACATCACCTTATTGTAATGCCAGATCACCGCAAAAGTGATCACGAAATTGAAGATCGAGATCACGACCGTCGGGAGCCAGCTGATCGCATTGGAGCTGACTGCGCTGACATCGCCGTTGAAACGGTTTAAAATGTCGCCGCTTGAATAGTC
>JAGDBR010000249.1 GCA_017958935.1 Lachnospiraceae bacterium
AGACCGTCAAGGCGGAAGAGACCGTGAAGGAAACAGTCCCGGAAGAGAAGGGCACCGTTTTAAGACTCTTCGCGACGACGACCTGCCCGAACTGCAAGATCGTCGCGGCGCAGATGGACCGCATGGGCGTCCCGTACACGAAGATCTACGCGAACGAGACCCCGGCCGAAGCGATCAAGTACAGCATCAAGCAGGCCCCGACGCTCGTCGTGGAAGAGAACGGCGAAACGCAGAAATTCGTCGGCGTCGCGGACATTAAGAAGTTCCTCGCAGCCCTGAAGGCGGAAGCGTAAGCATCGGCGGGAACAACGGAAGGAAGGGTCCGGCAGGGCCCTTCCTGTTTTTTCAGAGGAGATAATCATGTATGACATCATCGTGATCGGCGGCGGGCCCGCCGGCCTGACCGCGGCAGTCTATGCGTGCCGCGCCGGGAAGAGCGTTCTGATCGTTGAAAAGGAGACGGCCGGCGGCCAGATCACGTTCTCGCCGCTCGTCGAGAACATTCCGGGCTTTGCCTCGGTCTCCGGCGTCGAGTTTGCAGATAAGCTGGTCGACCAGGCGCTTTCACAGGGTACGGAGATGGATTTCGCGGAAGTCACCGCCGTCGAGGATCACGGGACGTACAAGACCGTCGTGATGGACGGAGGCGAGCGTACGGAAGACGCGAAAGCCGTGATCATCGCGACCGGCGCGAAACACCGGAAGCTCGGCCTTGCGCGCGAGGAAGAGTTCATCGGGAACGGCATCTCGTTCTGCGCGGTCTGCGACGGCGCGTTCTACAAGGACCAGACCGTCGGCATGGTCGGCGGCGGGAATTCGGCGCTCGTCGAAGCGGTGCTGCTGGCCGACATCGTGAAGAAACTCTACATCTTCCAGGATCTGCCGCAGCTGACCGGGGAGAAGAAGCTGCAGGACGCGCTCTATGCGAAGGACAACGTCGAAGTGATCTGCGGCGTACACGTGAAGGAGTATCTCGGGGACAGCGAATTCAAGGGCGTCGTCATCGAGGACGCGGCCGGCGTCCGGACGCGGTATGACCTGGACGGCCTGTTCGTCGCGATCGGCCTCGTGCCGCAGAACGAAGCGTTCACGAACGTGATCGCCCTGAATCCGTGGGGCTATGCGGACGTCAACGAATTCTGCAAGAGCACGACGCCCGGCGTGTTCGTCGCGGGCGACTGCCGGAGCAAGTTCATCCGCCAGGTCGCGACGGCGGCGGCGGACGGCGCGGTCGCGGCGCTTGCGGCCTGCGACTACGTGGACGGCCGGGGATGACGGTCTTTCCGTTCATCGAAGAAGAATACGGGATCCGGGCCGGATGGAGACCGCTCGGCCGCGGCCATATCCACGAAACGTTCCGGTCGGAGGACGGGCTGTACGTCCTGCAGCGTATCAATACCTATGTGTTCCGCGACGTGCGGGGGCTGATGGAGAACATCGACCGCTTCACGGCGCATCTTCGGAAGAAGCTTGCAGAGGCCGGAAAGGACCCGGCGCGCGGGACGCTGACGATCGTGAAGACGAAGGACGGCCGGCTGTACACGTCGGGACCGGACGGCACCGCCTGGAGGATCTACCGGAACATTCCGGACACGTATTCGGTGGAATACGGCGAGCAGACGGCTGAAGACCTCCGTGAATGCGGGCGGATCTTCGGCGAGTTCCAGCGGATGGCGGACGGCTTCCCGATCGATACGCTCTGCGAGACGATCCCGCATTTCCATGATACCGTGAAGCGCGTCGAAGACCTGCGAAGGGCCGCTTCGGCAGACGCAAGCCGCCGGGCGGAAAGCGTTTCGGCCGAGATCGAATGGGCGCTGAGCGAGGCGGACCGGATCGCGGACGTGATCCTCGGGCCGATCGCCGCGGGGCGCGTGCCGGTCACGGCAGCGCACAACGACGCGAAGCAGAACAACGTCCTGTTCGACCGAAAAACCGGGAAAGCCGTCGCGGTCATCGACCTCGACACGCTGATGCCGGGAAGCCGGCTCTATGATTTCGGCGAAGCGCTGCGCCTCGGCTGCGGGAACGCTCAGGAGGACAGCGCGGAGAGGTCCGGCATGGAGCTGGACGTAAGGAAAGCGGAAGCTTTTGCCTCAGGGTATCTTGCGGTAATGAAAGGCGTGCTGACGCCGACTGAGAAGGAACTTCTTGCCGACGCCTGCCGGCTCATGTGCTACGAGAACGGCATCCGTTTCCTGACGGATCATCTCGAGGGCGATGTGTATTACGGTGTAGCGCGCGAAGGTCAGAACCTGGACCGCGCGCGGACGCAGTTCAGGATGTATGAGCTGTTCACGGAACAGCGGGACGCGCTGAACGCGGCTTTTCAACAGTACATGCGGGATGCGGCGAAGCCGTGAAGGCTGCGGCGGAAAGGACAGATGATGAGAT
>JAGDBR010000250.1 GCA_017958935.1 Lachnospiraceae bacterium
GATCATCTCGTACATGCAGATGCCGAGCGAATAGATGTCGGAACGCTCGTCGCAGACCAGGCCCTTCGCCTGCTCCGGCGCGATGTAATGCACCGAGCCCATCGTCGCGACGTTCAGCGTGCGCGTCTCGTCCGTGATCGCGCGGGCGATGCCGAAATCGGTGACCTTCGCCTTTCCGTCGCGGGACAGGATGATGTTCTGCGGCTTGATGTCGCGGTGGATGACGTGATGGGAATGCGCGGCGCGCAGGCCCACCGCGACCTGCGCGGCGATCGCCATCGTCTCGCGCGGGCTCAGTGCGCCCTTCCGGCGGATATACTGTTTCAGCGTGATGCCGTCGATCAGTTCCATCGCGATGTAATACACATCGCCGACGTTCCCGACGTCGTACACGCGCACGATATTATCGCAGTCCAGGGAGGAGGTCGCCTGCCCTTCGATCTTGAACCGGCGCACGAACTCCTTGTCGTCCGAGAGCTCAGGCTTCAGGATCTTGATGGCCACGGGGCGCTTTTCAAGCACGTCCTCGGCCTTGTAGACGTCCGCCATGCCGCCGGCCGCGATGTATTCGAGAATATTGTAGCGTTCCGCAAAGAGACTGCCGACCTTAAGCATCCGCATCCTCCTCTGCCTTGTACAGAACGGCCGTGATGTTGTCCTTGCCGCCCTGCTCGTTCGCTGTATGGATCAATGACTCCACTTTCCTTTCCATCGGGAAGGTCTCGTCCAGGATGAGGTTCTTGATCATGATGTCCCGGACCATGCCCGACAGCCCGTCCGAACACAGCAGCAGGTAACTGCCCCGCCGCATGCGCTGTTCGAACAGGTCGGGCTCGACTTTCGGCATCGTGCCGACCGCGCGCGTGATCACGTTCTTCGAACGCTCGTACTCTTCCGAGCCGCGCTTCATCATTCCCTTTTCGACCATTTCCTCCACATAGGAGTGGTCTTTCGTGATCTGTTTGATCGTGTATTTTTTCGGATCCACGTAATAGGCGCGTGAATCCCCGATGTTCGCAATGTAAACGTCCCGGCCGACGACGGCGGCGATGACGAGCGTCGTCCCCATGCCGAAGGTGTTCATGTCGGCGGACTTCCTGAAGACCGCGTCGTTCGCCCGCAGGACCGCCTGCTCCAGCAGGTATCCGGGCATGTTGATGGGCGCCTGCTGGATATATTCCGCCACGGTGGAGATCGCGAGCGAAGACGCGACCTCTCCGTAGGAGTGACCGCCCATGCCGTCCGCGACGATCATGAAGGCGTCGAACATGCCGAAAGGCGCGGCAAGGAAGAACGAATCTTCATTGTTCGTCCTCTTCCTGCCTTTGTCTGTCTTTCCGAACGGGTTGTTCGCCGGCATCGAATCCTTCCTCTCAGGTCTCTTTTCCGGGACCGGGATCCTGCCCCTTCGCGGGGCCTTCCTGCTGGACGCGGCGCCGCAGCTGCCCGCAAGCGCCGTCAATATCCGAGCCTAATTCTCTCCTAATTGTAGCATTTATTCCGTATTTCGCAAGCGTTTTTTGGAACGCGGAAAGCGCGGAAGCAAGCGGTCTTTCGAAGCCGCGCTCGGCGACCGGGTTCACCGGGATCAGGTTCACGTGCGCGTTCCTGCCCGCGAGCAGACGGCCGAGTTTCGCGGCTTCCTCCTGCGTGTCGTTCACACCGCGGACGACCGAATACTCGTACGTCACGCGCCGCCCCGTCCGCTCGAAATAGCGGTCGCAGGCCGCCAGCACTTCCGAAAGCGCGTAGCGGTTCGCGACAGGCATCAGCTTCCGGCGCGTCTCATCGTCCGCGGCGTGCAGCGACAGGGCGAGCGTCAGCGGGATGTTCTCCTCTGCCAGCTTCAGGATGCCCTCCGGCAGCCCGCAGGTCGACAGCGTGATGTTCCGGGCGCTGAAGTCCCTGCCCCGCGCGTCCGTGACGATGCGCAGGAACGATACGACGTTGTCATAGTTGTCGAGCGGTTCTCCCGCCCCCATCAGGACCAGGTGGTTCACGGTCTCTTTCGTGTCCGCCTCGATGCCGTAAAGCTGTCCGAGGATCTCGGAAGGCGTGAGGGACCTGACGAGCCCGTCCAGCGTGGACGCGCAGAACCGGCATCCCATCCGGCAGCCGACCTGGGTCGATACGCACACGGTGTTCCCGTGGCGGTAGCGCATCAGGACCGACTCGATCAGATTGCCGTCCGGCAGCAGGAACAGGTATTTCCGCGTGCCGTCGAGTTTCGATTCCTGCACGCGCTCGATCGTCGGCGCCGGCAGACTGTACGCTTCCTCCAGCTTTTCACGCAGGGCCTTCGGCACGTTCGTCATGAGGCCGAACGACGGAACGCGCTCTTTGTGAAGCCACGAAAAGACCTGGGACGCGCGGTACTTCGGCTCGCCGAGCGAACGCATCTCTTCTTCGATCTCTTCGTAACGGAGCGACCTCAAGTCCGTCATGTCCCGTCTGTTACCCTTTCCTGAAAATGCGCGCCATGTAAAAGCCGCGCATGTCGTCGATGCCCGGAAGGCACGTCCGTTCGAAGACGAGTTCCAGGTCGTCATGCAGTTCAAGCAGGCGCCGTACCTGCGCCCCGTTCTCACCTGGGTTCAGCGTGCAGGTCGAGTACGCCAGCGTGCCGCCCTTCCGGACATACGGAAGGACGTTGTCGAGGATCCTGCGCTGCAGGTCTTCCAGTTCCGACAGATACCGGTCGTCCAGATGCAGCTGGATGTCCGGCTTCTCACCGATGATCCCGATGCCCGAGCACGGCACGTCGGCAATGACGAGGTCAAAGGCGCCGTTGAATTCCGGACACGCCTCTTCAGCGTCCTGCACCCGCGTTTCGATGAACGGCAGGCCGAGGCGCTCCTTGTTCTCCTCGATCTTCCGAAGCTTCGCTGCGCTGACGTCGCAGGCGACGAACCGGTAACTGCGGCCGGCCAGCGTTTTCAGCTGCTGGGCCGTGCACCGGCGCAGATCCGCGCCGGCCGCGTGCGCGCCGTTCGGATCGTCCGCCTTTCTGAGCGCGTTTTTGGCCCGATACAGGGCTTCGTCCGCCAGACGGACCGTTTTCCCGCCGGGCGCCGCGCAGACGTCCAAAACGGCCAAATAAGCGTTCTCAGGCCGTTCTGTGATCAGATCCGCGACCATGTCCCCCGCCAGGACGGAACTGACGTCCTGGACGTAGAACAGACCGTTCTGAAAAGCCTCTGTTTTCGTCAGTTCCCGGACGCCGCTCAGTTCGTACACGTTCCGTACGTCCTCACGCCTTTTTGCCGTGATCCCGTCGTGCGCAAGGCTCTCCAGGAAAGCCTTCTCGCCGCCCTTGGAGATCATCCGCCGGACGACGAGCGGCCGTCCGGGTGATAGGATCCCGGCCGCGACCGTCTGATACGTGTCCGGATACCAGGCCTTCAGTTTCTTCCAGAGCCAGGGACTCACGCCGGCGCGCTCCGACTTCGACAGTCCGGCAAGCAGCGCGTCCCGTTCTTCGTCGGCGCGGCGCAGGACCGAATTGACCAGCCCCTTCAGCCCGCCAAGACCGGTCCGCTCCGTCAGCCGCACGTATTCGTTGACGGCGGCGTAGTTTTCGGTCCGCATGTAATACAACTCATAGAGCCCCATGTACAGGATCGTCAGCAGCGCAGGCTTCTGCTTTTCGGGCGGCTTTTTCAGCAGCTTCGCAAGCAGCGCGTCCAGCGTCACCTTCCGTTCAAGGACGCCCTTCGCCAGATGCCGGAGGAACCCGCGGTCTTCCGGCTTCATCGCGGCGATCCGCTCTTCCTGCGCGGCAAAGGCCTCGTTCAGCAGCTTTCCCTCGGTCAGGACCGCCGTCAGGATGCGGTATGCGGTTTTCCGTACCGGAGCTTCAGTCATTCAGCGTTTCACCCGCATGGACCGGATAACCGCGCAGGAACGCGTCCGCATCCATCCATTTTTTGCCCTCCGGCTGCACCGAGAGAAGACGCAGCGCGTCCTTCCCGCAGCAGACCGTGAAGGCCTTCTTCGTCACATCGACGACCGTGCCGGGACAAGCGTCCCCTTCGTACGGAACGACTTCGGCCTTCCGTACCTTCAGCATCTTCCCGTTCCGGAAGCAGTAGGCTGCCGGCCATGAATAGAACGCACGGATCTTCCGCTCCAGCACGGCGGCGTCTTCCGTAAAGTCGAGTTTCCCCATCGCCTTGTCGAGCATTCTCGCGTAAGGCGTCGGCGAATCGCCCTGCGGCACCGGGCACAGCGTCCCCGCCTCGGCTTCGTCCAGGACGTCCAGCAAGGCCGGGCCGCCGAGGACCGAAAGCTTTTCGAACAGCGATTCCCCGGTCTCGTCCGGGGCGATCTCACATTCCACGGTCTTCAGGATATCGCCGGTGTCGAGCCCCGCGTCCATCTGCATGATCGTCACGCCGGTCTTCTCCTCGCCGCACAGCAGCGCCCACTGGATCGGGGCCGCGCCGCGGTATTTCGGAAGCAGCGAAGCGTGTACGTTGATGCAGCCGTAACGCGGGACCGAAAGGACGTTGTCCCGCAGGATCACGCCGTAAGCGACGACGACGATCACGTCGGGCCGCAGCGCGCGGATCTCGTCGGCACGCTCCTGCTTCTTCAGCGATTTCGGCTGGAAGACCGGGATCCCCTGCGACAGCGCATAGGTCTTTACCGGGGAAAAAACAAGTTTCTTCCCCCGTCCCTGTTCCCTGTCCGGCTGTGTATAGACGCCGACGACTTCATGCTTCGATTCCGCCAGCGCTTTTAAGGTGGGGACCGCGAAATCCGGCGTCCCCATGAACACGATCCTCATGAAAGCATCATCCCTTCCCGGAGCGTCAGTTCTCCTTCGCTTCTTCCTGTGCTTCGCCCTGCGCTTCTTCCTGCGCCTTGCGGGCTTCCTCGATGCGGCGGTCCAGCTCTTCGTTCGTGATGATCTCGCCCTCGACCTTCTGCGTGTACATGATGCCGTCCAGGTGATCGCACTCATGGCAGATCGCGCGCGCCAGCAGGCCCTCGCCCGTCAGCGTATAGCGTTCGCCGTCCAGCGCCGTGTATTCCACCGTGACCTTCTCCGGCCGCGTCACGACGCCGCTCATGCCCGTATAGGACAGGCAGCCCTCGTAACCCGTCTGTTCGCCTTCCGTCTCCCGGATGACCGGATTGATCATCACGAAACGCAGCGCGTCCTCTTCCTTCGGTTCTTCGCCGGGTTCCGGCTCCGGCGTGCAGTCGATGACGACAAGCCGCTTCAGGATGCCGACCTGCGGGGCGGCAAGGCCCACGCCTCCGGTCTCGTACATCGTCTCGAACATGTCGTCGACAAGCTGTTCGATGCGCGGCGTGATCAGCCGCACCGGCTTGCATTTCTTCGTCAATACTTCGTCGCCGAGCTGGCGGATGTTCAGAATAGCCATGATTCTCCTTACGATTCAAACGTGATGTATGTCCTGTCGCCTGCGGGCAGTGTGCCGGCAAGCGCCTCGATATGCTTTTTGACGGCGATCAGTTCCGCCTCCGTCAGGCACTTGATGTGGAAAACGTAGCGGTACTGATCCTTGACCTTGAAGGCCGCTTCTTCGACGGGCCCCAGGAAAATGATCCCGGCATCCCGGAAGGTCTCCCGGCAGGAGGACGCGATCCGCTCCGTGTTCCGTTTCAGCGCCTTCGGGTCCGGCCCCGAAAAACGGACGCCCGTGAAGAGTCCGGCCGGCGGATAACGCATCGCCTTGCGGAACAGCAGTTCCGTTTCGAAGAAGCTCTCGTAGTCCTGACGCGCCGCGGCGTCGATCGC
>JAGDBR010000251.1 GCA_017958935.1 Lachnospiraceae bacterium
GCGGCGCGCTGACCGACGACCTCGTCTACCAGTACCGCCGGGACAATGACGGGCGCTTCCTGTTCATTGCCCACGCGAAGGAGCCCTACAACAAGGACGTCTCGCGGGTGCAGGATCTCAGGATCCGCATCAAGGGGAACTGGGACGTCCGGCTGTACGACTCGATGACCGGAGACATCCGCACGATTGCTTACGAGATCGCGAACGGCCACACCGACGTCCGGACGCTGTTCTATGATTACGACAGCCTGCTGCTGAAGCTCATGCCTTCGGAGAAGACGGATTACGCCTTCGCGCCGGCAGGCGAAAAGAAGCCCCGGCTCTACATGAACCGGAGCCTGATGCAGGCGGATTTCGAAGATACCGCCGGGCGGCTTGCGCTTCCCGACCTGATGGAGTACGAGCTGTCCGAGCCGAACGTATTGCTGCTGGACCAGGCCGAATGGAAACTGGACGACGGGCCGTGGCAGGAGAAGGAAGAACTGCTCAGGATCGACAACCTCGCCCGCGGCATGCTCGGATACCCGAAGCGGAACCGGAACATCGCACAGCCCTGGTGCATCCCGGAGGAAGTGCCGGAGCACAGGCTGACGCTGCGCTTTGCGGCCGTGTCGGCGGTCGATCTGCCGGACGTCCTGCTCGCCGCCGAGGACATTGGCCGCATCCGGCTGTTCTGGAACGGCCGGGAGGTCGTGCGGGAAGCCGCCGGCTACTATGTGGATAAGGCGATCGAAACGCTCGTCCTGCCGGGCGGGCTGAAGAAGGGCGGAAACGAGCTGATCGCGGAGCTTCCGCTCGGCCACCGCACCGAGACCGAATGGTTCTACCTGCTCGGCGACTTCGGCGTCGCGGTGCACGGACGGACGGCCGAGGTCATTGAAAAACCGGCGAGGCTCTCCTTCGGCGACATCGTCAGCCAGGGCTTCCCGTTCTACGGCGGGAACCTGACCTACCGGATCCCGGTCGCCGCAAAAGGCGGCACGCTGCACGTGCGCTCCGGCAAATACCGCGGCGTCCTGCAGACGGTATCGCTGGACGGCGGCCCCGAACAGCCGCTCTTCCTTCCGCCGTACATGACGGCCTTTACGGATGTGCCCGCGGGCCTGCACGAGCTGAAGCTCAAGCTTTTCGGCCACCGCCGGAACGCCTTCGGTCAGGTCCACCTTTCGGATGAGAACGAGCGCTGGCTCGGCCCCGATTCCTGGCGGTCCGTGAACGACTGCTGGACCTATGACTACGAACTCGTGCGCACGGGCGTCCTGAACGCCCCCGTCGTGCGCGAAACGTAAAAAGCGCAAAAAAAGAGGCACGCTGTCATGCAGCGTGCCTTTTTCATGCCGGAAAGTCCTGGCCCGTATCGCGTTTTCCGCCGGGGAAAGACCCGGCCCGTATTACATGAAGCCTTTCAGCGTCGCGGCGATCGTCTTCGCGCTTGCCTCGCTGACCGTGATCACGAGGATCGTGTCGTCGCCCGCGACCGTGCCGAGCACCTCGCTCCACGCCAGGCTGTCCAGCCCCGCGCAGACCGCGCTCGCCATGCCGTTCAGCGTCTTGATCACGACCTGATTCACTGCCGACTCGACCGAAATGACCGACGTCTCGAACAGCGAATAGAACGCAGCCGACACCTGACGCGTCGCCGGCGCCTCGGAGACCCGGTACGCGAACCGTCCCTGTCCCAGCGCGGTCTTGACCAGCTTCAGCTCGCGGATGTCCCGCGAGATCGTCGCCTGCGTCACGTCGAATCCCTTCTCCGCCAGCGCGTCGACCAGATCCTTCTGCGTGCCGATCTCTTTCTCACCAACCAGTTTTAAAATCGCTTCAAAGCGTGCCCTTTTGTTCGTCTCTGCTGTCTCTTTCTTTCTGGCCATCTCCATCCTCTGTTTCCTTCCCCTTTATGCTGATTTTCCGCCCCGCACGCACCGGCGCGCAGACCGCCTGTAACGATCATTCGATCACATAGGGCACAGCGTCCGCCGGGATCGGGCAGAGGTAACCGTCTTTTCCGGTCCTCGTTCCGAATTCCGCCTTCGCTTTCTTCAGCAGTTCGGGATCCGTGTAAAGATCCGCCGCCGCACCCGCAAGCACCTTGGCCGCGTAAAGCAGTCCCTTGTCGCCGATCGAAGTCCCGCCGCAGGACACGTTCTGCCAGGAATGCCCCGGCGAACCCTGCGGGAATGTGGCCGCGACGATCTGCCCGGTCGGGGTCTGCCAGC
>JAGDBR010000252.1 GCA_017958935.1 Lachnospiraceae bacterium
ATGAGTGCCGTCAGCAGTTTCTCCGTCATAAGCGAAGTCATCAGGCAGCTGGTAGCTTCCCCAGTAATGATCAACTTCCTTGCAGTATTCGACTACGCGGCCGTCTTCGTCGTACATATACCAACCGAAACCATCAATAGCGGCAACAGCAGTTTCGTCCTTCAGGGCGGTGTACTTGGCCTTCAGAGCATCCTGAGCAGCTTTGATTTTGGCTTCGATTTCCGCCTCGATATCAGCATTTTCAGCGCATTCGATGTAATCGGTTTTATATTCTGCTTCAACCAGTCTCTTATTGCTTCTTTTACCTACTTTATCCTTCACCTCAGTCCCATCCAGAACACCACAACCGCCGCGATCGTCATCGCCACCCAGGCGATATTCCGCCCTGCCAGTTCCAGCTCGGACGGTTCCGCCTCGCGGGCGTTCCGGATGCGCAGTGCCATATGGAAGCGGAACATCTCGTCGGCGAAGAGGATGTAGCCTGCCGTGAACAGGCAGAGCACCATACCCAGGAACCAGACCCACCAGTAGCCTTTGTGTCCGAGTTCCGGGCCGATGGCCACGTCCAGGATATTGACTGCCGCGGGTTCGATGATGTCGATCGGGACATGGCCGGGACCGTAGGCCACGTCGCCGCCGGTGTAGATCCAGGCAGCGCCCGCCGGCGTGCCGTCCTCATTGTACAGCTCCCGGAAATGGCCCGTCTCGTTATACCGCGTGCCGCCGCGAAAGATCACCTTCTCGCCTTGCCGGATCTCGTAGCCGGTCAGGGGCCGCTGCGGGTCATCGCTTGGCGGCGCCGCGGTCGGGTCTTCAATGACCGTATACGGGCCGTAGGTCCTCTCGCCGTATGTAAAGGTGACGGTGGTGTTCCCGCCGTCCGGCGTCACGGTGAAAGCAGACGGCTTCCCCTCGAGCCTGCCGGAATAGACGGTGCTGCCGCCCTCCTCCGAGCGCTTCAGGAAGCCGTCCAGGTACCGGAAGCCCTTCTCGAAAGCGGCCCGCGCGTAGAGTGCCGTGAAGATCACGGCAACGGCCGTCACGATGATCAGGATGGTTTTCCGGAACCGGCTCAGGTCCCGTATCCTCTCTTTCATAGGCACTCCTATCTTTTCTTATACAGCACGAGTTCCGGGTCGGCGCCCTCGCATCCGTAGGTGGAGATCAGGATGAAATCCATGCAGGCGAGCACGCCGAAGCAGCGCTCATTGCCGGGCTCGCTGCCGAACTCCGGTTCGAGCTGGTTCCCCAGATACGTCGTCGTATCGTTCAGGAATTTCGCTTTCATCCCGCTCGGGAGCGGATAGGCCAGATTCACGAAGCTGCCGACGAGGGCATTCAGCTTTTCCAGGCGCGGCATGCCCTCGATGTGCAGGTCGTTGATCTCGTTGATCAGCTGCTGCTTGAAGGCTTCGAATTCTCCGCCGTCGCTGAGCTCCTCGTAGCGTTTCCAGTAATCCAGCTGCGGCAGCATCTCCTTCATATAGGCGCGCGCCTGTTCCTCGGTGAACCCGTCGCCGGCCATATGACCGACGCAGACGTCGATCAGCTGATCCATGTCGCTGTAGGTGTAGGTCCCGTCGGCATAGCACCACTGGCAGTAATCCTCATTCATCGAGCCGTCCTTCTCATGGCTGACGATCGAGTCCTCGAGCGGCATGCCGCAGCACTGGCAGACGAGCTTTCGCGGCGAGCCGAGCAGCGTATTGATGGAAACGTTGAACAGCTTCGAGAGCAGTTTTAGGGTCTCGGTGCCCGGGACCGTCTCGCCGGTCTCCCAGCGCGACACCGCCTGCCGGGTCACGAAGACCTTCTGCGCCAGCTCGTCCTGAGACAGTCCGCGGGAAGTCCTCAGCTCGTATATAACGTCTTTCGTACTCATGGATGACTCCTCCTGTAGTGTTTCTGTGATCATCTTCGCACAGAACCGAAGGCAGCGCAAGCAACCTGCTGTTGCGCTTATTTACCGTTTGAACCGGTCGACGATCAGGCTTTCATCATAGTAGACGCGGTCGACCGCGGTGATGCGCGCTGCGCTGCCCTCCGCCTCGACGATCGTCACCAAGCAGTTGTACGGCGCATGCCCGTACCAGAAGTCCGACGGGTCGTCCCGAAGACAGTTAACCATCGCACGCATGGCGCAGCCGTGCGTGCTGATCAGGTAGGTTTTTCCGTCGTCCTTCGCGATCAGCTCCCGCAGGAAATCCTGCGTCCTTTCGATGACGTCCCGTACCGACTCGCCGCCGGGGAAACCGGCGTGCTTAATCGGCGCCGTGAAGAACCGCAGCCCTTCCGCGCCCATCTCCGGGATCGCCTTCCCTTCGAGGTCACCGAAGTCGATCTCGAGGAGCCGGTCGTCGTATTCAACAGGGATGTCGTTCCCGCTCTCCGAAAGCAGGATCTCGGCGGTCTCCTTCGCCCGTTTCAGCGGGCTCGAAATGCACCGGTCGAACTTCAGGCCCTGCGCTTTCATGGCCTGCCCGGTCACGGCGGCCAGCGCGCGCCCGCTCTCGTTCAGCGGCTCGTCGAGCCGCCCCTGCATGACGCCTTTTTCGTTCAGCGCGGTCTCACCGTGCCGGATGATGTAGATCTTCATGTTCTTTCCCGCAGGCTCTTTAAATACGCCTTGTGTTCATCCGTGACCCGGAAGCTTTCGACGGCTTTCTGGATCGCTTTCCGGTGCACCCAGGGGTCCAGGTGCCCCTCTTCGAAGTACCTGACGGTCGCGTCGTACTGCTTCGCAAGCGCCGTCGCGAAGTACCAGG
>JAGDBR010000253.1 GCA_017958935.1 Lachnospiraceae bacterium
CATCAAGCTTCATCCGCTGGTCTGCACCGCGTTCAATGCCGACTTCGACGGCGACCAGATGGCCGTGCACCTTCCGCTTTCCGAGGAAGCTCAGGCGGAGTGCCGTTTCCTGATGCTGTCTCCGAACAACCTCTTGAAGCCCTCCGACGGCGGCCCCGTGGCTGTTCCGTCCCAGGACATGGTCCTCGGCATCTATTATCTGACCCAGGAGCGCAAGGGCACGACGGGCGAAGGCAGCTGCTTCACCGGCATCAACGAAGCCATCCTGGCGCAGGAGAACGGTTACCTCGACATGCACGCGCCCATCAAGGTGCGCGCGACGGGCGAGTTCAAGGGCAAACCGCTGAGCGGCATGGTGGAGACCACCCTCGGCCGCATGTTCTTCAACGAGATCATTCCGCAGGATCTGGGCTATGTGGACCGCACGAAGAAGGCCAACGCGCTGCTTCCCGAGATCAACTTCCTCGTGGACAAGGGCAAGCTGAAAGGCATCCTGGAGCGCGTAATCAACGTGCACGGCGCGACGAAGACCGCGGAAGTGCTGGACGACATCAAGGCCATCGGATACAAATATTCGACCAAGGCCGGCATGACCGTCTCGATCTCCGACATGATCATCCCGAAGGAGAAAGAAGAACTCCTCGAGAAGGCGCAGAAGCAGGTCGCGAAGATCGCGCAGAACTACCGCCGCGGTCTCATCACCGAGAGCGAGCGCTACCAGGAAGTCATCAGCACCTGGAACGATGCGGATGCGGAGCTGACGAACCACATTTATCCGACGCTTGGCGAGTACAACAACATTTACATGATGGCTGTCTCCGGCGCCCGTGGTTCCAAGGCCCAGATCAAACAGCTGATCGGCTGGCGTGGTCTGATGGCCACGACGACAGGCCACACGATCGAACTTCCGGTCCGCAGTAACTTCCGCGAAGGTCTGAACGTGTTGGAGTACTTCATGTCCTCCCACGGTTCCAGAAAGGGTATGTCCGACATGGCGCTTCGTACGGCTGACTCGGGTTATCTGACCCGCCGTCTGGTCGACGTTGCCCAGGACATCATCATCCGCGAAGAAGACTGCGCGCACGACGGCGAGATCCCCTTCATGGAGATCCGCGCCTTCAAGGACGGCGGCGAAGTCATCGAATCTCTCCGCGAGCGTCTGGTCGGCCGTTTCGCCGCAGAAGACATTGTGGACGAAAATGGCGAACTGGTCATTGAGAAAGACAATATGATCACGCCCAGGACCGCGGACCGTATCGTTGCCGTCTTCGAAAAGACCGGCAGGGATTCCATGAAGATCCGCACGAACCTCAGCTGCAGATCGCACTTCGGCGTCTGCGCCAAGTGCTACGGCGCCAACATGGCGACCGGCGAACCGGTCCAGGTCGGCGAGGCCGTCGGCATCATTGCCGCGCAGGCCATCGGCGAACCCGGTACGCAGCTGACGCTCCGTACCTTCCATACCGGCGGTGTCGCAGGTGAAAACATCACGACCGGTCTTCCGCGTGTCGAAGAGCTTTTCGAAGCGCGTAACCCGAAGGGTGTCTCCATCCTGTCCGAGATCTCCGGCGAAGTCACGATCCGCGACACGAAGAAGAAGCGTGAAGTCGTTGTGACCAATGACGAGACGGGCGATTCCAGAACGTATCTGGTGACCTTCGGCTCCAACCTCGCCAAGAGGGACGGCGTCGAACTTCAGACCGGCGACCGCATCGAAGCCGGCGAGAAGATCACCGAAGGC
>JAGDBR010000254.1 GCA_017958935.1 Lachnospiraceae bacterium
CGCCGGCGGGTCCGTCGGACGTTCCGACTGCCCGGACGGCTCGACCGAAATGTCGTACGACGGGTCGGGCACGTCATTGTTCCCGTAGTTCTTCTGGATGTAGAGATAAACGGCCGCCGCGATCACCAGGACCGTCAGGACGGTTGAAAGGATCTTTTTCAGTTTCTGTTTCGACATGGTATCCTCAATACAATTGTACGAAATGCTCGTAATGATCTGACGTATAATAAATCTTCCAGTCCTTGGAATAAACTATTCGTTCTGGTCCTCTGTTGCCACCGGCATAGTTTATGTCACACTCATGGTAAAACGATGAGTCATTGCTTATCGGAAGCAACCTTTCATAATTGCCAAAGACATCTCCCCCAACTGATTTTCCGGGAGCATATTTCCAAACATTTCCTCCTGACCATCCAAGCTGTTGGAGTTCTTTTTTCGTAATATAGTTTGGAGGCAAATGATGATATTCACGAAGATAAGCCGCCACATGATCCTTATCCGTATAAGATCTATCTTCGTATACGTACTTCGTCGGCGCGGCAGTCGTGGTCGGCGCTGCGGTCGTGGTCGTCGGCGCGGCAGTCGTGGTCGCCGGTTCTTCAGCCGGCTGTCCTCCGGCGGAGGGCTGCGTCGGCGTCTCTGTCGCGGACGGCTGCGTTTCCGGCGGGTCGGTCTGGACCGGCACCCCGTGGTCGAAGCCCGGCGGGTCCGTCTGCGGCGGCAGCGTTACTTCCGTCTCCGGCGGATCCGTCTGGACCGGTACGCCGTGGTCGAAGCCCGGCGGGTCCGTCTGCGGCGGCAAGGTCTTTTCTGTTTCCGGCGGATCCGTCTGCGGCGGCAGGGTCACTTCCGGCCCGGCCGGATCGGTCCCGACCGGCATCCCGTGGTCGAAGCCCGGCGGGTCCGTCTGCGGCGGCAGCGTCTGCTCCGTTTCCGCGGCGTTCGTTTCCGGAAGCGCCGGGTCCGAAGACGCCGCCTCCGTGCTGTGCTGTTCGCCGGATGCCACCTCGGTCGGCGCTTCGCTTGCCGAAACGGCGGACGAAGGCACGGGGACCGGCGACGGATCAGGCTTGTCCCCGGAGAAATACCGGATATAGGCATATGACCCGCCTGCCAGCAGCAGGACCGTCAGAATGAGCGGTATGAAGATTTTCAGCTTCTTTTTCGACATCTCTTCCCCCGGGGGGCATCCCCGTTCACACAAAGACACAGACGGGACGCCCTCGTTCACACAACGCGGACGGGACGCCCCGCACCGCGCAAGGCCCGTTTACAGCAGCTTCGCGGCTTTCAGCCCCTTCACGAGGAGCGGCACGGCAAGCGCGTAGATCACGCTTTTCGCGACGCTCGTGAGCAGCCGTGTCGGGATCGCGGCGATCACCGACTCGGTCGGCATCATGTACACATATTTGTAAGCAATGAACAGGCTCACTGTGTTCAGGCCAGTAACGATCAGGCCGTTCACGACGAGGAGCACGATCATCTCCCAAAGCTTCAGGTCAAAGTTCTTTTTCTTCGCCACGAAGCCGACGAACAGGCCGCTGATCACATACGGGATGACCCACAGCACCGTCGTCGCGTCCAGGCCGTATTTCAGCATCTGGTACAGCAGCGTTCCGATGCCGCCGATCAGCATGCCGTCGACCGGGCCGAACAGTACGGCGCCGATGATCACAGGCAGGTTCTCGAGCGTCAGCTTCATGACCTGCATATCGATCGACACGTAACCCAGCACCGTGCACAGTGCAATGAGCAGCGCATCGTAGACCAGCCGTTTCAGATCCATTTTCCCACTCATGAGCGTTCCTTTCGAAGTCCGTTAAAAAAGTCTTTCAGAATGGTACTGCATTCTGTTTCCAGCACGCCTGCCGTCACCGCAGCCTGATGATTGAAGCGCGGTTCCTGCAGGATGTTCAGGACCGAGCCCGCACAGCCGGCTTTCGGATTCATCGCGCCGATCACGACGCGGTCGATCCGCCCCTGCACGAGCGCGCCCGCGCACCTCTGGCAAGGCTCCAGCGTCACATAGAGCGTGCAGCCCTCGAGACGCCAGTCGCCGAGCACGCGCGTCCCCTTCCGGATCGCCGTGATCTCGGCATGCGAGAGCGTCGACCGGTCAGTGTTCCGCCGGTTGTAGCCGCGGCCGATCACCTGCGGCAGAGCAAGCGCGTTCCCCGCATAGTCGTGCGTCCGCACGAGCACGGCGCCGATCGGCGTCTCCTTCAGCGCATAGGCCTTTTTCGCCTGTGCAAGCGCCATCCACATGTATTTTTCATCCGCCGCACGCTGCAGCGCGTCCGTATCCGAAACCGTTCTTTTCATGCGTCCGCCCCGCTTTCCGTGCGCCCGTCCGCCGTCCGGGACGGGCCGTTTCGCCGGCTTTCCGCCAGGGCGTCCGTCACCTTCGCGAACTCTTCCAATGTGAGCGCCTCGCCGCGGACCGACTCGCCCTTGCCGAGCGTCCGGATCGCTTCGCGGACCGCCTCGTCCGAAAACCCGAGGTCCGGCGCGTTCCGCAGCCCGTTGAACAGCGTCTTGCGGCGCTGGTTGAAGCTGGCCCGGATCACCCGGAACAGCAGCGCCTCGTCCTGTACCGAAACGCGCGGCGTTTCGGTCTTCGTCAGCCGGATGACCGCGGACGCCACGTCCGGGCGCGGCATGAAGCAGTTCTGCGGGACGTTGGCGACCAGATACGGCTCGGAATAGTACTGCACAGCGAGCGAGAGCGCGCCGTAATCCTTCGAGCCCGGGCCTGCCTGCATGCGCTCCGCGACCTCCTTCTGTACCATGACCGTAATGCTCTCGACCGGCGCGCCGCTCTCGAAAAGCTGCATGACGATCGGGGTCGTGATGTAATACGGCAGGTTCGCGACGACCTTCACGGGCCGGCCTTCGCACTGCTCTTCGACGAGCTGTCCGATGTCGACCTTCAGGATGTCGCCGTGGATCACGGTGACGTTGTCATAACCCGACAGCGTGTCCGCGAGGATCGGCAGCAGCTTGTCGTCGATCTCGACCGCGAAGACGTGCTTCGCGTGCGCGGCCAGCGCCTGCGTCATCGTCCCGATGCCCGGGCCGATCTCGAGGACATAGTCGTCCTTCGTGAGCGCTGCCGCCGCGACGATCCGGTCCAATACGTGCGGGTCGATCAGGAAATTCTGTCCGAAGCGCTTATTGAACGTGAACCGGTAGCGGTTCAGGATCTCTATGGTGTTCTGGGGCTTTACAAGCTCCGTCATTTCTCTCCTTCTGATGAGCCCGGCCGGCCTTCGCTGTCACATGCCGGGCAGTCCGGGGCCTCCGCCGGGCCGGTGCCTTCCGGCTTGCCTTCGGCATATGCCCCGAGCCGGTAAAACCGGTCCGCGTTTTCCCGGGTCGCATCGATCACTTCCGCTTCGCTGATGCCGCGGAGCGCGGCGATTGCGGGCACGATACATTCCCGGATGTAGCCCGAAAAATTGCGCTTTCCGCGGTACGGGACCGGCGCAAGATACGGCGAATCCGTTTCGAGCAGCAGGCGGTCCAGCGGCACGTAGGCCGCGACCTCCTTCGCGTGCTTCGCGTTCTTGAACGTCACGACGCCGCCGAGGCCGACGTAATGGCCGAGCTCCAGGAACCGCCTTGCCATCTCCTTTCCGTAGGAAAAGCAATGGATGACCGCGGCGCCTTCGCCGCGCTTCAGCGCCTTCAGCGCATCGTACGTGTCCTGCGCGGCTTCCCGCGAGTGGATGACAGCCGGCAGCGCCAGCTCGTTCGACAGTTCGAGCTGCCGCGCGAACCACTCCCGCTGCACGGCCGGGTCCGCGTCGTCATGGTAATAATCGAGGCCGATCTCGCCGACGGCGACGATCTTCCGGCCTCCGGCAAGGCCCGCCGCGCGGTCTTCGGTGACGAGCGCGCGGATCCTTTGGAGATCCGCCTCCGTCATGTCGTACGTTTCGTCCGGGTGGAAACCCAGCGCGCCGTACATGAACGGGTATCTGCGGACCAGGCGCCAGGTCGTTTCGACCGACGTCCTGCCCGCGGCAACATTGACCACGCGCCCGACGCCGTACCGCGACAGGGAAGCCAGGATCTGTTCCCTGTCGCGGTCATACTGTTCGTCATCGTAATGCGCGTGTGTCTCGAAAATCATTCTTTCATCCATGGGCCGGGGGTCGGGGCGTTTTCCGCCCGACGCCGTCCCGCGCCCGTCGCGGCCTTTCCGGCCGCCGGGATCAAAGCCGCTTCTGCAGCTCTTCCCGCATCGCCTCGTAGCCCGGCTTGCCGAGCAGTGCGAACATGTTCTTCTTGTAGCTCTCGACGCCCGGCTGGTTGAACGGGTTGATGACGAGGATGTAGCCGGAGACGCCGCAGGCGAACTCGAAGAAGTAGAACAGCTGTCCCAGCGAATATGCGCTCTGGTCCTTCACACGGACGACCAGGTTCGGGACGTTGCCGTCCGTATGGGCGAGCAGCGTGCCGTTCATCGCGCAGGAATTGACGTACGTCATGTCCTTGCCGGCCAGGTAGTTCAGGCCGTCCAGGTCCTCGTCCGCCGCTTCCAGGACGATCGTCTCGCGCGGTTCTTCGATCTCGACGACCGTCTCGAACATGATCCGCGTGCCTTCCTGGACGAACTGGCCCATCGAATGCAGGTCGGTCGTGAAGTCGACGGAGGCCGGGTAGAGGCCCTTGTTGTCCTTGCCCTCGGACTCGCCGAAGAGCTGCTTCCACCACTCGGACACGTAATGCATCGACGGCTCGTAGTTCGACAGCAGTTCGATGCTCTTGCCGTTCCTTAAGAACAGCTGGCGCACCGCCGCGTACATCATCGAATCGGTCTCGTCGGTGTTCAGTGCGAAGCACCGGCCGCGCATGACCGCCGCGCCCTCCATGAGCTCGCGGATGTTCACGCCGGTCGCCGCGATCGGCAGCAGGCCGACGGCGGTCAGGACCGACTAACGGCCGCCGACGTCGTCCGGGACGATGAAGGTCTCATAGCCTTCCGCGTCCGCCAGCGTCTTCAGCGCGCCGCGGGCCTTGTCGGTCGTCGCGTAGATGCGCTTCGCCGCGCCTTCCTTGCCGTACTTCTTCTCCGCCAGGGCCTTGAAGATACGGAACGCGATCGCCGGCTCGGTCGTCGTGCCGGACTTCGAGATGACGTTGACCGAGAAATCGCGGTCGCCGAGGATATCCAGCAGATGCTTCAGATACGTGCCGGAGATCGAATTACCGGCATAGTAGATCTCGGGCGCCTTACGGGCGTTTTTGTCAAGAATGTTGTAGAAACAGTGGTTCAGGAATTCGTTCGCCGCGCGGACCCCCAGAAAGGACCCGCCCATGCCGATGAAGATCAGGACGTCCGAATCCTCGCGGATCTTCGCCGCCGCCTTCTCGATACGGGCAAATTCTTCCTTGTCGTAGTCGACCGGAAGGCTGACCCAGCCCAGATAATCGTTCCCTTCGCCCGAGCCGGAAAGCAGGACTTCCTTCGCCTTCTCCGCTTCGCGCTTCAGCTGCTCCAGTTCCGCAGGATCGATGAACTGCATCGCCTTCGAATAGTCAAACCGGCCG
>JAGDBR010000255.1 GCA_017958935.1 Lachnospiraceae bacterium
ATGAAATTCATGAACGCCCGTCCGAGGTTCTGATGGACCGCAGGCACGTCGGCTGCCGGGTCGAACGGGTCCGTGTCCGACGTGATCCGCCCGTCCTTCAGCCGCACGATACGCGTCGCGTACTGCTCGGCCAGCTCCGGGTTGTGCGTGACCATGATGACGAGCCGGTCCTTCGCGACCTCTTTCAGAAGGTCCATGACCTGCAGGCTCGTCTCGCTGTCCAGAGCGCCCGTCGGCTCGTCCGCGAGCAGGATCTCGGGATCGTTCACGAGGGCTCGCGCGATCGCGACGCGCTGCATCTGCCCGCCGGACAGCTGGTTCGGCCGCTTGTGGACGTGGTCGGACAGACCGACCCTGTCCAGCGCCTCCTTCGCCCGCCGCTTCCGCTCCTCCGGCGACACGCCGCTGATCGTCAGCGCGAGCTCGACGTTCGACAGGACCGACTGGTGCGGGATCAGGTTGTAGCTTTGGAACACGAAGCCGATCGTGTGGTTCCGGTAGGAATCCCAGTCGCGGTCTTTATACTTGCGGGTCGAGACGTTGTTGATGATCAGCTCGCCGCTGTCGTACCGGTCCAGTCCGCCGACAATGTTGAGCAGCGTCGTTTTCCCGGAGCCGGAAGGCCCCAGGATCGCGACGAACTCGTTGTCGCGGAAGCTGACGGAGATCCCGTCCAGCGCCCGCTGCGTCAGCGCGCCCGTCGTATATTCTTTTCGGATGTCTTTCAGCTGAAGCATGAGCTCGAATATCCGTCAGGAGTTCTGCGCGGCTCCTTTATTTTATGCGAGGATCCCGTCGCCGGGATAGTTTCTGAAGATCTTTGCGGTCCGGTACAGATAGATCAGTTTCATGACGTACACGGCAAGTGTCCCGATCGCCGTCACAAACAGCGTCGCGATGCCGAGCGGCGGCAGGATCAGCGTCACCAGGACGCTCCCGATCACCGCAAGCTGCATGCCCAGAAGCCATTTCCATAACGTCCTCCATTTATCGGAAAGGTCATGGCTGGCGCTGATGAGGATGTTCGCGTGCGCGTTGTATTCATGGTATTCGCCGAGGATCGATATCACCGCGGCCGGGACCGTCACGACAAGCGTCAGCGTCGCGTCTTCATCAGCAGGCGGAAGGAACAGCATGACGATCGATGCGGCCACGCCGATCAGCTCGAAGATGCCGGCGATCCGGTATTCATCGTCCTCCCCCGCGAGTTTGAACAGGATGAAGCCGTATGCCGCGCTGCAGACCGCGTTCAGGATGATCCCGGTGATATAGACGCCGGGCGCGTCCGGCTTCAGGGAATCGTTCTTCATGAATCCCGCGATCGCGGCGGGAACGAAAAGCCAGAACAGGACCCAGAGCCACTTTCCGAGGGTCCTTGCCCGCTCGGACCTGTCTTTGCTGAGCGCATTTTCCGCGTCAGCGTTTTCCCATGGTGTTTCGTTCATATCCTTTTCCCCTCTTAATGACGGATGAGCGCCCGTTGTGCAGCCTTCCGTCCGTTTTTATCATACTATAAGAATGTGAAAATAATATGGAGAAGGAGCGTGTCCTTTCATTTGCGTGCGCAGCCTTCGAGCGGTCATTCCAGCACCTTCTCGTAATAGTAAAAATCGAACCACACGGTGCCTTCCGCCTGCGCATGCCGCGTTCCCCGGAAGGAAAAGCCCGTGCTTTCATAGAGGCGCTGCGCCGGCAGGTTGGATTTCAGCGTGTCCAGCCGGACCGCCTTCTTCCCGCTCTTTCTCACCTGCTCGACCGCTTTCTCGACCAGGATGCGGCCGACGCCTTTCCCCCGGTAGTCCGGGCAGACGGCAAGAAGGTGCAGGACCGCCGCTTCGTCGTTCGGAAGCGGTTCAGCCCAGGCGACCGGCTCGTAATCCGCGTCCTGGTGTAAGACGATCGCGACGAGGCCGGCGACCCGGTCTTCATCCATCAGAAGGTACATCTCGCGGTCGTCGACGTACGCCTTCAGCGACGCGTCCGACGGATGCCAGCCGTAGATCCAGCAGGCATGCTCCCGGATGCCCGGCGTCTTCTCAATGATCTCGATATATTTGCTTCTGACGGTCTCGAAATCGTCAGTCCGTACAAGCTGCATGTGTCCCGTCTCCCTGCATGCGGATCTATCTGTGAACGTACATCCGCGTCATGTCCGGCTCGCCGTCCCCCTGCACCATGCAGAGGAACTCCCAGCCGTACCGTTCGTAAAAGCCGGTGTGGTCCGTCACGAGATAGACCGGCGAGATCCCCTTCGATTTCAGGTCGCTGACCGCCATCCCGAGCAGCTTCCCCGCGATCCCCCTGCACCGGTATGCTTCGTCCGTATACACGGCGCAGATGTTGGGCGACAGGTCTTTCCGGTCATGGAAGTCATTGTCGATGACGCCCAGTCCGCCGACGATCCTGCCGCCGCACAGGCACAGATACCAGCCGTATTCCGTTTCCCGGTCCAGGTACGCTTCCATGCATTCCAGATACGCCTCTTCCGGCACGCCCCACTTCCCGTGGAACCACGCCGCGGCGGTCTGCTTCAGCTCCGGCACTTCCCGTAAGGTGACATAAGTAAACGTTTCCAAATCCATTCCCCTTTGAAACGATCTTCTCCCTTTTATATTATCCGAGAAAAGTACGCATTCCGCAAGCCCATTATGAAAAAAAGCCCGGGCCGAACGGCCCGGACTGTAGGCGGATGATGCGGTCTTTTTCAGTTTCAGCGCCTGCTGTTTGCGAACTCCTTCCCGGGGTCCCACTTGTTGACGAGCCAGTAGCAGAGCAGGGAGATACCGATGCCGCTCGGGACGTCCAGGAAATAGTGCTGCTTCGTGAAGACCGTCGAGAGGCTGATCAGGATCGCCATCACGAGGGAGTAAATCTTGAAGCCTTTCGAGATCTCGGGCTGTTTACGCACGCCGAGATAGCAGTACATGCTGATCAGGCAGTGATAGGACGGGAAGAGGTTGAACGCGAGCGTTCCGCCGTCCGCCCCGTAGACCATCGCGAGAAGGCCGTTCAGCAGGCCCGGCTTGTCGGCGAAGCCCATCAGCCCTTCCTTCGCGCGGTCCATGTACGTCGGCAGGAAGACGAAGAACAGGAAGCCCACGATGTAGGCGAGCGACAGTCCGATGATGTAGTTCTTGAAATGCGCCTTCTTCGTCAGGGACACCGCGAGCGGACCGCATATCCAGAACACGTACGAGAACAGGTAGATGATCACGAAGACCGGGATCAGCGGGATCCTGTCGTCAATGAACGGCACCTTGCACTCCCAGGCGCGGTCGATCGTGCCCAGCACGCGGCTTAAGAAATCGCCGAGACGGTACATCCCGTACTGAAGCCCGAAATACACGAAAGCCAGGATCCAGCCGTACCGCGGGATCGCCTTGATCTTGTCCCATAACCGTTTCATACGCTCGTCTTCCTTTCGCTGCCGGCGTTTCTGCAGGTGCTGTTATTTCATCAGTTCTTCGGCGTTGTGGTTCTTGACCTTCAGGTGGTTCAGCGCACGGGCGATCGCGATCTCCGTCAGCAGATAGTCGCGCTTTCCCTGCACCTCCCGCAGATGCTCCTGCGCTTCCTCCAGCGCGCGGCGCTCTGCGGCTTCGTCGATCTCGTCCGGCGAGAGCGCGGATTCGCAGATCAGGCGCACGTTCCCGAGCGAAACGTCCAGGAAGCCCCGCATGATCGCGACCGAGCGCTTTTCCCCGTCCGGCAGCGTCATCACGACTTCCCCGTCCATGACGGCCGCCGTCATCGGCGTATGCCCGGCCTGGACGCCGAGCATGCCGTCCGTGATCGGTACGATCAGGGAGGCGCACTCGCCGTCGAAAAAGAGCCGCTCCGGCGACAGGATCTGAAAACGGAAGGTCTTCATGCGTTCTCCTTCGCCAGCGCTTCGGCCTTCGCGCGCACGTCGGCGACCGTGCCGACGTTGAAGAAGGCCGCTTCGGGCAGGTCGTCGAGTTCGCCGCTTAAGATGGCCTTGAACCCGCTGATCGTTTCGGAAAGCGGGACGAAGACGCCCGGAACGCCCGTAAACTTTTCGGCGACGCTGAACGGCTGCGACAGGAACCGCTGGATGCGGCGCGCGCGCAGGACCGTCTTCCGGTCTTCCTCGGCCAGCTCGTCCATGCCCAGAATCGCGATGAGGTCCTGCAGTTCCCGGTAGTGCTCCAGGATCTCCTGGACGCCCCTGGCGACACGGTAATGCTCCGCGCCGACCACGTCCGGCTCCAGACAGCGGGACGTCGACTCCAGCGGGTCGACCGCGGGATAGATGCCCATTTCCGCGATCTTGCGGCTCAGGATGGTCGTCGCGTCCAGATGGGCGAACGTCGTCGCCGGCGCCGGGTCCGTCAGGTCGTCGGCCGGCACGTAGACCGCCTGGACCTACGTGATCGAGCCGTTCTTCGTCGACGTGATGCGCTCCTCCAGTTCGCCGAGCTCATTGGCGAGCGTCGGCTGGTAGCCGACCGCCGATGGCATCCTGCCGAGGAGCGTCGACACCTCGGAGCCCGCCTGGATGAAGCGGAAGATATTGTCGATGAACAGCAGCACGTCCTTGTGGCTCTCGTCCCGGAAGTGCTCCGCCATCGTCAGGCCGGTCATCGCGACGCGCATGCGCACGCCCGGCGTTTCGTTCATCTTTCCGAAGACCAGCGCCGTATTACTGATGACGCCGCTCTCCTGCATCTCGGTGAACAGGTCGTTTCCTTCGCGGCTCCGTTCTCCGACGCCCGTGAACACGGAATAGCCGCCGTGCTCGGTCGCAATATTGTGGATCAGTTCCTGGATCAGGACCGTCTTGCCGACGCCCGCGCCGCCGAAGAGGCCGATCTTGCCGCCCTTCGCGTAGGGTGCCAGCAGGTCGATGACCTTGATGCCGGTCTCGAGGATCGATTCCGCGCTGCTGCGCTCCTCTTAAGAGGGCGCCGCGAGGTAGATCGGCTTCCGGTGCGAGTCATCCTGTAAAGGACCGCCTTCGTCGATCGGCTCGCCGAACACGTTGAACAGGCGGCCGAGCACCGCTTCGCCGACCGGCACCGTGATCGGGCCGCCCTCCCGGTACACCGGAAGATCCCTGCACAGGCCTTCGCTCGGGCTCAGCATCAGGCACCGGACCATGCCGTCCCCGATATGCTGCGCGGCCTCCATGACGCGGCGCTCGCGGCCGGTCCTGACATATAGTTTTTCACGAAGCTTCGGCAGCTGTCCCTCCGGAAACAGGACGTCCACGACCGGGCCGTTCACGCCGGCGATCCTGCCGGCAGGCTGCGTATCCGCTGCGGTACCCATCATGACCCTAAAGCCTCCCTTTTCTGCTTTTCTCTTTTGGCGCGCAGCGCCTTCGCCCCGGACGAGATCTCGGTGATCTCGCGCGTGATCGCCGCCTGGCGGACGTTGTTGTATTCGATCCGCAGCTGCTTCAGCATGTCCTCCGCGTTGTTTCCCGCGGTCTGCATGGCCTCCATGCGCGCGCTCTGCTCGCTGCTGTAGCTTTCGACGAGGGCGCTGTAGAGGAAGCCTGTCAGATACGACGGGACGATGCCGTTCAGCACCGTGTCGGGATCCGGGGAATACTCCTTCCCGAACGGGGAAGGCTCCTGCTCACTCGCGTAGAACGCGCTCTTCTCCAGCGGCAGGAGGCACTGTTTTTTACAGGTGTTCGGCCGTCCGTTATGGAAGACCGTATAGATGACGTTGATCTCGTCGACCTCGCCCTCGTTGTAAGCCTCCAGCAGGAACTGGCAGATCTTCCGGGCCTCATGGATCGTCGGGAACGCCGCGGGACAGTTGAAGTCCTTCGCCAGCGCCGCTTTCCCGTTCGCAAAATACCGGCGGCCGTACTCGCCGACCGGATACAGGACGGTCCCGCGGCCCGAGGCGATCTCCTCCTCGGCCATCCGGATCGCCTCGCGGTTGTAGTTGCCCGCAAGGCCTTTGTCGGCCGTGATCAGGACGAGCGCCTGCTTCCGGATGCCTTCATCGGCTTCATTCCGGAAATACCGGTTCTTCGTCTCCGGGAAATACAGCAGCAGTTCGCCGATCTCGCCGCGCAGTGCGTCGAAATACGGCTTCGTGCCCTCCAGTCCGGCCTTCGCCTTCCGCATTTTCACCGAAGAGATCATGAACATGGCATCCGTCACTTTTTTCGTGTCGGTGATGCTGCCGATCCGGATCCTGAGTTCCGACGCACTCGCCATGATTCCCTCCTTTCCGCGAAAATGCCCTTGTTTCAGCCGCCGCCCGCCGTACGCGCCGCGGCAATGCGTTTATTCCTGCCCCAGCAGGTCGAAGTACTCCGCGGCGTCGCGGACCGTACGTTCTTTCAGTTCTTCGCTGTATTCCGTGCTGTTCTGCAGGCTCAGCACGCAGTGGTAATGGTTCTTCCGGAACCAGTCGAGCAGATCCCGCTTCACTTCCGGGATCCTGCGCACCGGCACCTGCATGAAAAAGCGCTCGCGGACCGACAGCAGCAGGACGATCTGCTCCCACAGCTCCATCGGCTGCCCGTTCGGCTGCCGCAGAAGCTGCATCAGGCCGGCGCCGTATTTCAGCTGCCGCGTCGTCTGCTCGTCCAGGTCGCTCCCGAACTGCGCGAATACCTGCATCTCGCGGTACTGCGCAAGATCCAGCCGCAGCGTGCTCACCGACTTCTTCATCATGCCGGTCTGCGCCGCACTGCCGACACGCGAGACCGAAAGGCCCACGTTGACCGCCGGGCGCTGCCCCGCGTAGAACTGTTCGCTGTCCAGGAAGATCTGGCCGTCCGTGATCGAGATGATGTTCGTCGGGATGTAGGCCGACACGTCGCCTGCCTGCGTCTCGACGATCGGGAGCGCGGTCATGCTGCCGCCGCCCCGCTTGTCGGACAGCTGGGCGGAGCGCTCCAGCAGCCTCGAATGCAGGTAGAACACGTCGCCGGGATAGGCTTCGCGTCCGGGCGCCCGCTCCAACAGCAGGCTGATCGTGCGGTAGGCGACCGCGTGCTTCGACAGGTCGTCATAGACGATCAGCGTGTCGCGGCCGTGCTCCATGAAGTATTCCGCGACGGCGCAGCCCGCGTAAGGCGCGATGTACTGCAGCGCCGCGGGGTCGCTCGCCGGCGAAGACACGATGACCGTGTATTCCATGGCGCCGCCCTTCTCGAGCATGCTCACGACCTTCGCGACCGAGCTCGCTTTCTGGCTGATCGCCACGTACACGCAGACGACGTTCTTCCCCTTCTGGTTCAGGATCGTATCGACGGCGATCGACGTCTTTCCGGTCTGCCTGTCGCCGATGATCAGCTCGCGCTGCCCTCTGCCGATCGGGAACATCGCGTCGATCGCGAGGATCCCGGTCTCCAGCGGCCGGTAGACGGACCGCCGCTCCATGATGCCGGGGGCCGGCCGCTCGACCGGATAATAGGTCTTCGCGCGGATCTCGCCCTTTCCGTCGACAGGGCTGCCCAGCGGGTCGATCATGCGTCCGAGGATCTGGTTGCTGATTGGGATGCCGGCCGTCCGCTTCGTGTTCACGACGCGGGAGCCCGCGGTGATCTCGGACGCGTCCCCGAACAGAATGATGCCCGTCGTTCCGTCCGAACGCAGGTCCTGCACCATGCCCTTGATGCCGCACTCGAACAGCACGACCGTCCCGTAGGAGGCGTCGTGCAGCCCTTCGATCACGGCAATGCCGTCGCCGACCGTCAGGACCTTGCCGACCTTCTGGTAGCCCGCGTCCAGGTCGAAGCGGCCGATGTCTTCCCGGAGCAGGGAGATCATGTCGCCCTGTTCCTTCTGCTGCGGCAGGCGCTGGAAGGAACGCCTCAGCTGCCGGATGCGGCCCAGGGCCGTCCAGTCATAGTTGTCGTCCCCGACGAAGATATTGAACCCCTCCACGACCGAAGGATCGCGGATCACGGTCAGTTCGACGTTCTCGTTGCGGTATTTCTTCGCCATGAACGCGCGGATCCGCTCCCGCTGCTCGGCCGTCGGCGGAACAAGGCAGCGGATCTCGGCCGTGAGGGCTTTCGGGGTCTTGACGCCCTGGTCAAAGCCTTCGTTCATCATCTGCGTTTCTCCCTGCCGGAAGCAGCCTCTTTCTCGGCCTTCTCCAGGAACTCGTCATAGAGCGCGTGCGTCCGCTCTTCGCTCTCGGTCCCGCTGACCAGCTTCTGCGCGGCGGCGATGACCAGCTCGCTGATCTCGGTCTGCGCGGACTCCAGGATCTGCTTCTTGCGCGTTTCCGCATCGGTCTCCGCGTTTCGCACGATCTTCTCCGCCTGTTCCTTCGCATTGTCGAGATAGGCTTTCGCCGCGTCCGCCGCTTCCTTTTCGGCAGCGGTCTTCAGCGCGGCGACCTCTTCGTTCGCGCGGGCCAGCTTCTCTTCGTATTCTTCTTTCAGGATCTCGTTCTCCTGCGCCTGCTTCTCGTTTGCCGACGCCTGTTCTTCGAAGCGTCTTCTCCGGTCTTCCATGAACTTGCTGACCGGTTTGAACAGGATCAGCGTCAGGCCGCCGGCGAGGATCACGAAATTCAGCATGTGCAGCAGGATCTGCACGATATCAATGTTCAGCGGCATATCGAACACCCTCTCTTTGTAGAGGCGCCTCGGACGTACGGTCCTTGCGGCGCGCCGTCATCACAGCACGAAAATGATCAGGATCGCGACGATCAGGGCGTAGATCGCGAGGGTCTCGATGAAGACGAGGCCGAGCATCATGGCCGAGTTGATCTTGTCGGAGGCTTCCGGCTGCCGCGCCATGGATTCCGTGCTCTTGCGGATGGCCAGCGCCATGCCGATCGCGCCCGCCGCCGAGACGATGCC
>JAGDBR010000256.1 GCA_017958935.1 Lachnospiraceae bacterium
ACAGCTTCTGAAAATGGCCGTTTCCGGGCCGCTTGGTCGCGGTCGCCTAAACCCTCAAAGACCTTGTCGAGGACGCTTAAATGCGGTAAAATCAAGCGATAGAACGCATGATCACAGAGCATTCACGGAAGTGAGAAAGGGGAATGACATGTTCTGTACAAATTGTGGAAATCAGGTTCCGGACGGAACCGCGTTTTGCACCTCCTGCGGCGCAAAAATGATCCAGGCGGCCTCCCAGCAGGCGGCACAGCAACCCGCGCCTCAGCCGGCGCCTCAGCCGGCGCCGCAGCCTGTTTACCAGCAGCCGGCACAGCCGCAGCCGCGGGTCGTTTACCAGCAGCCGGTGCAGCCGCAGCCTCAGGTCGTCTACCAGCAGCCGGCACAGCCGCAGCCCCAGGTCGTCTATCAGCAGGTGTATCAGCAGCCGACGCAGCCGCAGAAGCCGCAGATCTCCAAGGGACGCCACGCGACGGGTACCGCCGGCAAGGTGTTCTCCGTGCTGTCATTCATTTTCGGCCTGCTGTTCATCCTGACTTCGATCGTCTTCGTGATCCTCGCGCTCTTGGCGAGCGTTTCGGACGGCGCGGTCTCGGGAGCGGTCACGATGGCGGTCGTGATGTTTTACGGCATCTGGGCGGTCGCGCTTTTCGCGTTCTTCGGTTTGCTCGGCATCATCCTGTGCGCCGTCGGCAAGCGCTCGGTCGCGTTCGGGATCCTGGGCCTTCTGTTCAACCTCGGCGCGATCGGACTGATCGTGCTCAGCATGTCGATCCTTGCTGCCGTATAAATCATACGTTTCTGGAGAAAATATATGTTAGACATTAAATTTGTACGTGAAAATCCGGAAGCGGTCCGGGAAAACATCCGGAAAAAGTTTCAGGATCAGAAACTGCCGCTCGTCGATGAAGTGCTCGCGCTGGATCAGCGGAACCGCGAGATCAAGGTCGAAGTGGAAGATCTCCGCGCGAAGCGGAACCGCCTGTCAAAGCAGATCGGCTCTCTGATGGGACAGGGAAAGCGCGATGAAGCCAATGCGGTGAAGGAAGAAGTCGCCGCCGACGGCGCGCGCATTGACGAACTGTCCGCAGAGGAAAAAACGGTCGAGGAAGAGCTGTTAAAGCGCATGATGATCATTCCGAACATCATCGACCCGTCGGTCCCGATCGGGAAGGACGACTCCGAAAACGTGGAGATCGAGAAGTTCGGCGAACCCGTCGTGCCCGCATTCGAGATCCCGTACCACACCGAGATCATGGAACGCTTCAACGGCATCGATCTGGACGCCGCGTGGCGCGGGGCCGGCAACGGTTTCTATTATTTAATGGGCGACATTGCGCGGCTGCATTCCGCGGTCATCGCCTACGCCCGCGACTTCATGATCAACCGCGGCTTCACCTATGTGGTGCCGCCGTTCATGATCCGCTCCGACGTCGTCACCGGCGTCATGAGCTTCGCGGAAATGGACGCGATGATGTACAAGATCGAAGGCGAGGACCTGTACCTGATCGGAACGAGCGAGCACTCGATGATCGGCAAGTTCATTGACCAGATCCTGCCCGAGGCGAGCCTGCCGCAGACCCTGACCTCCTACAGCCCCTGCTTCCGCAAGGAGAAGGGCTCGCACGGCATCGAGGAGCGCTGCGTCTACCGCATCCACC
>JAGDBR010000257.1 GCA_017958935.1 Lachnospiraceae bacterium
GGGCCGCTGTCCTTCGTGTCCTGGTACAGGCGGATGTTCTGCCCCACCCGCTGCAGCGGGCGGATGATGAACAGGTACGTCATCACCATGAAGGCCAGCGCCATCAGGCCCTGGAAGACCATCGCGAAGCTCGTGTTCACCCAGGCTTCGCGCTTGGCGCTCGCCTTGACGCCGGACAAATCGTACGTCAGGCCGACCAGGAACGACGCGCCGTCGATGGTCTCCAGCAGGGAATAATAGTCCACGTAATTCCCCGCGTCGGCCATGTGCGCGTTGTTCTGCGTCGCGTCCGCCATCGCCTGCTGCTGGCTCTCGCCGACCTTCGAGATCACACCGAGCGGATAGACCTGCTCGTATTCCGTGCCGCGGACCGCGCCCGGATCGGCCGCGCTGAGCAGGAAGAACTGCTCGTCGTACGGCGGCTCCGACCGGACCACGAAGAGATAGTTGATGTTATAGGACTGCTTGATCTCGTTCAGCCGGATGATCAGCCAGGAGTAAGCGATCTCCGCGTAGATCTTTTGATCCTCCTCCGACAGCCGCACGAGGTCCTGCATGTTGATGTAGCGCAGCACCATGTCCGGATGCCGGTCCGCGAATTCCTTGCTCTTCGCCTTCGTAAGCGTGCTCAGCGTGAAGGTCTTGTCGTACTCGATGTCCATCTTGTCCGCATTTTCGTACCAGTAGCGGAACAGCCAGTTGTAGGAGGCGTACTCCTTCACGGACAGCGTAACTTCCTTCGCGATGTATGCACCGACGTTTTCCATCTGGTGGCGCACCGATCCGTCCGACCGCAGCCGCTGCAGAAGATAGGACCCGCCGCCGACCAGGAGCGTTGCCAGCAGGAACAGGAACGCGACCTGTGCGATCAGACTGTATCTTACCTTTTTGCTCAGACCATGTGTTTGCTCCATTACAGACCTCGGGGCTTATTCGATCGTCAGGATCTCGGAGAAGCCGGTCACCTCGAAAATGTCCATGATCGATTCGTTCACGCCGGTGAGCTTCATCACGCCTTCCTTGCCGTTCATCAGCTTCTGTGCGGCAAGCAGCACACGCAGGCCTGCCGAGGAAATGTATTCAAGGGCTTCGAAATCGAGCGTCAGGTCCGTCAGGTCCCCGATGCACGACTGCAGCGCATCCTCCAGTTCAGGTGCCGTCACCGTGTCCAGGCGTCCTTCCAGCTTGAAGACCGCCTCTGTGTTCTCAATGTTTTTTCCGATATTCAGCATCGTCGTTTCCTCCTTAAAACGGAAAAAGATAATGTGACGATTGTATTATACCAGTATCTTCCGCGTTTTCAATCAAACAGGACGATTTTTTCAGAAATAATGCGGAAACGCCGGGGCGCTCCGTTCTTCATAAACTTTTCTTGCACTTTTTCCCGCCTTTGTGATAAAATGTTGAATATCAAAAGGACAAGGACGCCCACATGGAGCCTGAGAAAAAGACAGCCGAACGATCCGTCAAGGACCTGCACGCGCGGTATCAGAAGGACTGGCGGGTGCTGTATGCGATCGCACACAGCTTCATCCTGCGCCGGTTCAACATGACGTTCGAAGAGCTGCGCACGGACGGCCCCGTCCTGATGGTCCCGAACCATGTGACGTCCTGGGATCCGCTGCTTGTGGGCATGAGCTTAAAGCACAAGCAGATGTATTACGTCGGAAGCGAACACATCTTCCGCCAGGGCCTCGCGTCCTGGTTCCTGAAGCGGTTCCTCGGCCCGATCGCGCGGCCGAAGGGCGGCTCGGGCCTCGAAACGGTCCGCCTCTGCCTCGAACATCTGAAGGCCGGCCACTCGGTCTGTCTGTTCGCGGAGGGCGAGGCGAGCTGGGACGGCCAAAACATCCCCATTTTCCCCGCAACCGGAAAATTAGTTAAAATGTCAGGCGCATCTCTCGTGACCTACCGGCTCGAGGGCGCCTTTTTGAGTCTGCCGAGGTGGGCGAAGAAAATACGCCGTGGAAAAGTCTACGGACATCCCGTCCGTATCTATTCGCCGGAAGAATTGGCAAAAATGAGCGCCCGCGAGATCAACGCCGCGATCGAAGCCGACACCTTCGAGGACGCGTTCAAGCGCCAGAAGGAACAGCCGGTCGCCTACCGCGGAAAGAACGTCGCGGAAGGCCTGGAGCGCGCGCTCTACCTCTGCCCGCAGTGCGGACGGATCGGCACATTGAGGACGAAAAAAGACCGCCTGTCCTGCAGCTGCGGCCTGGATACGCGCTATACGGAATACGGCTTCTTCGACCCCGCCGTGCCGGTGAAGGCCGGCAGCGCCGGTACGTTGGACGCCCCCGCGTCCTTCGAATCTTTCGCGGGCTGGTACGCCTGGCAGAAGGAAGAACTGAAGCGCCTGTATGAAGAAGCACCTGCGGACGCCCCCGATACCGCCCGGCCGGACGCCCCGCTCTTCTCGGACGGCGGCCTCCGCCTCACGCACGTCGGAAGCGGCCATGAGGAGACCGTCCTCGGACAGGGGACGCTCACGCAGTACAGGGACCGCCTGACGTGGGAAGACCGCGTCTTCCCGCTCGATTCGATCGACATGATGGCCATGGTCAAGGCGAACCGCCTGCTCTTCAGCCTGAAGACCGATTACTACGAGATCGTCGCGAAGAACGACGAGAACCTGAAGAAATACCTCGATCTGTATAACATCGCCAAACACTGACGCGAAAGCAATACGCCAGACACTGACGCCGAAGGAACACGCAGCACCGCCTGCCCTTTCCGGCGCGTCATTCCAATCATATGCTGCGGACCGCCCGCAGCCCCAAGGAGGAACGGATGGACTATTCAGCCGCCAACACGCAACTCTGGAACTTCATCATTCAGCTCGGCATCATTGCCGGCTCGATCCTGCTCGCGAACTTCCTGCGCCGCAATCTCTCCTTCATCCGCAAGAGCCTGATGCCGGTCGCCGTGCTCGCGGGCTTCCTGCTGCTGATCCTGAAGCTGACCGGCCTCATCAAGCTCGACGCGAACCTCATGGAAATGCTCGTGTACCACGGCATCGCTCTGGGCTTCATCGCGATGAGCCTGCGCGTGCCGGAAGGCAAGCAGGCCGGCGGGGAAATGATCAGTCTGAAATCCGGCGCGGTCGTCGTCTCCACCTACATGGTGCAGGGCGTGACGGGCCTTCTGATCACGCTGCTGCTCGCCTACACGATCAAACCCGACCTGTTCAAGGCGGCCGGCCTGCTGCTCCCGATGGGCTACGGCCAGGGCCCCGGACAGGCGAACAACGTCGGTTCGACCTATGAAGCCCTCGGCTTCGCGGGCGGCCGCAGCTTCGGCCTCGCGATCGCCGCGGCCGGCTATCTCGTCGCCTGCATCGTCGGCGTCATCATCCTGAACGTCCTTGCAAGAAAAGGCAAGGTCGGAGGCGCCCGGAAGGACGCGGCCGAAGAGCATCCCGTCGATTTCTTCCAGGGCAAGGACGAGATCCCGGTCTCCGATTCCATCGACAAACTGTCCATCCAGATCGCGATGGTCGCGATTGTCTATCTGCTTACCTTCCTCGCTGCCTGGGGCATCACGAGCGGCATCGCCGCCCTTTCGCCGGGCCTCGCGGCCACGCTGAACACGCTGATCTGGGGCTTCAACTTCATCATCGGCGCGGCGATCGCGATGCTTTTGAGGGCGCTTCTCGAAAAGGGCCGCAAGGCAAAGCTCATCAAGCGTCAGTACCAGAACAACTACCTTTTGAACCGCATTTCCGGCTTTTTCTTCGACATCATGATCGTCGCGGGCATCGCGTCCATCAATCTCGAAGACATCCGGTCGCTGTGGCTGCCCTTCCTGCTGCTCGCGGCGGCAGGCGGCGTCGTGACGTGGTTCCATCTCCGCTTCGTCTGCAAAAAGCTTTATAAGGATTACTTCTACGAAGGCCTGCTCTCAATGTTCGGCATGATGACCGGCACGATCAGCTCGGGCGTCCTTCTCCTGCGCGAAATCGACCCCGACTTAAAGACGCCGGCGTCGAACAACCTGATCACGGCTTCTTCCTTCGGCATCATCCTCGGCGCCCCGGTGCTCGTGCTCGTCGGCCTCGCCCCGAAGTCCGAGCTCATGTGCTGGATCACGGTGGGGCTCGCGGCGGTGTACCTGGTCGTTCTGGACCTGATCATCTTCAAGCTGCACAAACGCAGAAAGAAATAAAAGTTTCTTCCAAATCGTTTGTCTGTATATAAAAAGCAGGCTCCGGAAGGAGCCTGCTTTTTCATACGGATCGAAGACCTGTCAGTCCACCTTCAGCATTCGGTAGCCGATGCCGACGTGCGTCTGGATGTACTTCGGCGCGTCCGGGTCGGATTCGATCTTTTTCCGCAGCGTCGTCATATACACGCGCAGGGAAGCGACGTTGTTCTCCCAGTTCCGGCCCCAGATGTGCTGGGTAATGAAGGTGTGCGTCAGCACCTTGCCGGTGTGGCTCGCGAGCAGGCAGAGCAGCCTGTATTCCATCGAGGTCAGTTTCAGCTCCTCCCCGTTCAGGTAGGCGACCCCGGCCGAGCGGTCGATCGTCAGCCGGCCGTTCTTGTAGACGGGGCCTTCCGCGTTCGCGTCGCCCCCCATCTGCGCCAGCCGCCGGATCGTGACGCGCAGGCGCGCCAGCAGTTCCTGCACCGAGAACGGCTTCGTCAGGTAGTCATCCGCGCCCGCGTCGAGCGCCTCGATCTTGTCCTCGTCATCGCTGCGCGCGCTGATCACGATGATCGGCATGTTCGAC
>JAGDBR010000258.1 GCA_017958935.1 Lachnospiraceae bacterium
CGACCTGATGACCTTCCACGGCAAATGGGCGCGCGAGCGGGAGACCGACCGGCGGCCCGTTTCGCACGGCATCCAGGCCGTGCAGTCGGTCCGCGGGGCGTCGGGCGCGGCATACAACCCCGCCGCGATCCTCTGCGCGCCGCAGACGACCGAAGACCACGGCGAAGCCTGGGGCCTCGCCTTCGTCTACAGCGGCGAATTCCTGCTCGAAGCCGAGAAGGACGCGCTCGGACAGACGCGCGTGATCCTCGGCATCCATCCCGATGATTTTACCTGGACGCTGCAGCCGGGCGAGACCTTTGATTCGCCGGAGGCCGTCCTGACCTATTCGGACGCGGGCCTGTCGGCACTGAGCCATGCGTTCCACGACTTCACGCGGCAATGCATCGTCCGGGGATACTGGAAGGACAGACGCCGCCCGGTGCTTTTGAACAACTGGGAAGGCACGTATTTCGATTTCACGGGCGAAAAGCTGATCGCCATGGCGCAGGAAGCAGCCGCCCTGGGGATCGAACTCTTCGTGCTGGACGACGGCTGGTTCGGAAAGCGCGACGACGACCGCTCGGGTCTCGGCGACTGGTTCCCGAACGAAAAGAAGCTCGGCATGACGATCGGGGCGCTGGGAGAAAAGATCCGTGCGCTCGGCCTGCGCTTCGGCATCTGGTTCGAGCCGGAGGCCGTTTCCGAGGACAGCGACCTGTACCGCGCGCATCCCGACTGGGCCGTGACGGTGCCCGGAAGGAAGCCGGCGCTCTCGCGCTGCGAACTGATCCTGGATTTCAGCCGGAAAGACGTGCAGGACTATATCATCGAGCGGATGACGGCCGTGATCGCCGAAAGCGGCGCAAGTTATCTGAAATGGGACTTTAACCGCAACGTCTGCGACAAGTACTCGCACGCCCTGCCGAAAGAGGAGCAGGGGACGTTCGCCCACCGCTTCGTGCTGGGCACGTACCGGGTGCTGCGGACGCTGACGGAAACCTTCCCGGAACTGCTGATCGAGGGCTGCTCGGGCGGCGGCGCGCGTTTCGATCTCGGCATGCTCTGCTTCACGCCGCAGATCTGGACAAGCGACGACACCGACCCGATCGAGCGCCTGACGATCCAGTACGGGACATCGTTCATCTACCCGGTGAACACGATGGGCGCGCACGTGTCGGCGGTCCCGAACCACCAGACGGGGCGCGTGACGCCGATGGAAACACGGAAAACGACAGCGATGTCGGGGTCGTTCGGCTATGAGCTGGACCCGGCGAAGCTGACGGCGGAAGAAAAGGAACGGATCCGGGCGGACATTGCCTGCTTCAAGGATCTGTACGAAACGGTCGAATACGGCGATCACTACCGCCTGACGGACCTCTCGGGGCGGTACGTCGCCTGGGAGGAAGTCCGGAAGGACAGGAAACGTGCGCTCGTCAATCTGGTCTTCACCTACGCGGAGGCCAATGCGCCGGCCCCGCTCGTGAAGCTTCGCGGCCTGGATCCGGACCTGCGCTACAGGATCCGGCTGGTCACAAGGCACGGCGAAGAGAATCTTGGCGCGAAAGAAAGAGAAATTTTCGGCGGAACCCTGACGCTCTCGGGGTCGGCACTGATGAACCGCGGACTTTATCTGCCGAAGCAGCGGGAGGACTACCAGGCGTGGCAGGTCCTTCTGGAAGCATGACAGGAGAAAACGGATGAACGCATACTCGATCCGCCTCGAGCGGTTTAGAAGCGAATTGAAATGGCTCTTCTGCGAGCTCTACTACGGGCGCGGCGACGCGCTGCCCGTTCTGGAGGAAAAGATGCAGGCGGCCTATACGGCGCGTCCGGCGAAGCTGCGCGAGCGGGACGGCCTGCTGATGAACAACCCGGGATGGTACCGGATGGCGGCGATGCAGGAGAAGTTCGCGGACCGGTCGGCCAACGTCGGCGTGCTCGACATCCCCGAAACGCCGGAGACGGCGGAGCAGTTCCTCGAAGTCGCGGACCGGTTCTTCGCGCTGAGCGCAAAGGATCTGGACGCGGTCCGGGTGACCGGCGTCGACCGCCTCTTCATCATTCCGAACACGGAGTGGCAGCACCGCCAGAAGACGCATGACTTCACGCGGATCCTGCGGATCCTGAACGACATCGTCAGCCCGAGCGTGCTGCTGACGCTGAACATGGTGCAGCCGCGGGAAGAGGTCAGCGCGTTCTTCGGGCAGCAGGACCGCCCGGAATTCCACATGATCGACGACCGCGCCTTCGTGCCGGCGCTGTGGAACACGGTCGCGACGCAGGACACGCGCGTGCTCGCGGACGAGGTGCGGCAGCATGCGATGCAGCCGAAATACTACGTCTTCACACGGTCGCTGAACCGCCCTGAGGGCTTCGCGTGGGAACTCGACTACGCGTTCCTGGACATGCTGAAAATGCAGAAGGACACGCACTGCAAGTACCTGAACGACTTCTTCACGAAGCGCAAAAGAGGTGAAAAGGCGCGCGCGAAGGCGCTGAAGAACGCCTCCGGCGAGACCGTCGGCATCCTGGGCGACACGGAGAGTATGGTCAGGGGAGACGTCAAGCTGAACGAGCTCATCCACGCGGTGCTCTTCATGCAGAGCGGCATTCCGCTGCTGCCGGAAGAGAAGGCGGGCAAGACGGACGGGACGGACGCCTCGCTGAAGCGGAAGTTCTCGACGCTTCTGAAACTGCGCCGTTCGTACCACGCGTTCGACGCGAACGCCGACGTCTGGACGATGGACACCGACAACAACGCGATCCTCGGGATCGGGCGCTATAAGGAAGGGCAAAAATTCTACGGCTTCTTCAACTTCAGTCCGGAGGCGCAGGTCTTCACGCTGAGAGACCCGGGCCAATACGAGAACCTGCTGAACGGGAAGGAACTGAACGTGAACGGCCTCGTGCGGCTGCCGGCTTACGGTTACGCATGGCTGTTCAGGGAAAACGGATAAGAATCGCAGGAAGGACGCGGGGATGCCGCTGCAGCGCAGGACGGCATGCCCCGGCGGATCGACAATGGCCAGAGGGATATTGATCTTCGGCCCTGCGGGGGCCGGAAAAACGACGCTCGGACGGATGGTGGCGGAACGCCTGAACTATCCGTTCCTGGACCGCGACAATTTCATCTTCAAAAAGGACGTGGAGATCCCGTATTCCGTGCGCCTTTCGATGGAGGAGCAGGAGGCGTGGCTTTTAAAGGCCATGCGGAAGCGCTCGCACTTCGTGCTCGCGGGCTACATGGATTACTGCAGCAAGGAAGTCTCGGACAGCTTCGACCTGGCCGTGCATCTCGACGCGCCCGCGGCGGTACGGACGGAACGCGTCCACCGGCGCGAATACGCGATCTACGGCGACCGCGTCCTCGAGGGCGGCGACCTGTACGAGATGCATCACCGGTTCCTGGAGATGGCCGCGTCCTATGACGACGACAGCCAGCCGCACCGGAAGAAGCACCTGGAATGGGCGGAGACGCTGAACTGTCCGGTCCTGTACCTGTCCGGCGAAGACCCGGTCGATCAGAACGTCCGGAAGATCACGGCGGCGTACCGGGAAGCGCGGAACGCACGGAAAAAGAAAGCGCGGCGGTAGCGCAGCATGAAAAAGACGCCGGGGACTGATCGGCTGTCAGTCCCCGGCTTTTTTACAGTCTGACTTCAATTGATGCTCCCAAAGACCGCGTCGTGCAATTACCCGCGCGGTTTTTGTTTCAGTACG
>JAGDBR010000259.1 GCA_017958935.1 Lachnospiraceae bacterium
CGAGCATCTGATAACCGCCGCAGATGCCGACGACCATGCCGCCCTTGCGCGCGAAGCGGATGATCTCGTCCGCGATGCCGCGCTGCTTCATCCAATTCAGGTCTTCGATCGTATTCTTCGTGCCGGGGATCATGACGATGTCCGCGTCCTTGATCTCCGCCGCGGTCTTGACGTACTTGACCGATACGTCCGCTTCGCTCTCCAGGATGTTGAAATCCGTAAAGTTCGAGATGTGCGGGATGTGTACGACCGCGACGCGGACAGCTTCTCCGCCGTACTGGCGGTTGAAGCGCTCTGTTACGGAGTCCTCGTCTTCAACATTGACGTCCATGTAAGGAATGACGCCAATCACGGGGATTCCCAGCAGTTCTTCGAGCATGTCGAGACCGGGTTCCAGGATCTTGACGTCGCCGCGGAACTTGTTGATGACGATGCCTTTGATCATCTTCTGTTCGTCTTCGGGCAGCAGTTTGACCGTTCCGTAGACCGACGCGAACACGCCGCCGGGATTGATGTCTCCGATCAGCAGCACCGGCGCGTCTGCAGCCTTGGCCATGGCCATATTCACAAGGTCGCCTTCGTGCAAGTTGATCTCGGCCGGACTGCCTGCGCCTTCGATCACGACGCAGTCCACTTCGCTTTCGAGTTCATCATATGTTTTCTTGACGAACTCACGCAGCAGCGGTTTGTACTGCTCGTATTCCATAGCAGTCATAGTGCCGATGGGCTTGCCGCCGACGACGACCTGGCTTCTGCGGTCAGACGTGGGCTTCAGCAGGATCGGGTTCATCTTGACAGAAGGTTCGATGCAGGCGGCTTCCGCCTGGGTCACCTGGGCGCGGCCCATCTCGAGCCCCTCGCTCGTCGCATACGAATTCAGGGCCATGTTCTGCGCCTTGAACGGCGCGACCTTTAAGCCATCCTGATGCAGGATGCGCAGCACAGCCGTGCAAAGCATGGATTTCCCGACAGAAGAGCCGGTTCCCTGGAACATCAACGATTTTCCGCGCATGTGAGTATCTCCTTTAACGTATTGATAAACTTCCGGTTCGACTTATCGTCTTTGACAGCCAGACGCACGTGATGCCCGTCGTCTATCCCTTCGAAATCCATACAGCGACGTACTAAGATCTTCTTTTCCTTCAGAGCTTCGATGACCGGATCTGCCTGCCGGCCCAGATCGGCGAGCACGAAATTGGACTGGGACGGATAAACGTAAAGTCCCAGTGCACGGAGTTTCTCCGTAAAGTCATGCGTACGCTTTCTGTAATCTTTTGCTTCCGCGAGGATCTCTTCCTTATGGAACGGCAGTTCTTCCGCGATCCCTTCTGCAAAACAGTTCAGTTCCCAGGGAAGGCAGTTTGCTCCGAGCATCAAAGCGTCCTGCGCGCACAGATAGCCAAGGCGAACGCCCGGGATGCCGAGGATCTTCGTCAGTGATCCGACAACGATCAACTCAGGCCAATCGCGGATCAGATCGCGGCAGCTGGCGCCGGGACAGAAATCGATAAAAGCTTCATCCAGCCCCACACGGCAGTTCTTTCTGCGGGCCAGCGCCAGAAGATCGAGGATCTCCTGACGGCTGAACGCATGCCCGGTGGGATTCATGGGGCTGCACAGCCATACGAGCATTTCGCTTCCGAGCTCGTCTTCCAGCGCGTCTGCAGGAGAAGCGATCCTGCGGGCCCCATCGAGAAGGCAGACGCTCTCCACGGGAATGCCGTTCTTTTCCGCAGACGCTCTGTATTCGCCGAAGCATGGAGAACAAAGCATGACACGCTTTTTGCCGCATCGTGTCGCAAGTTCGATAGCCGATGCGCCGCCGGATGCCGGCTGCACGAATTCTTCCGGCAGTTCCAGATATTCAGCAAGGCCCTTTCTTGCACGGTGCATGTCCGGCGCAGGATAATAAACGACGTTCCTTTTTGCAAACTGCAAAGCGTCGATCACCCATCCTGACGGCTTTCCGGGCCGTATGTTCGCCGAATAGTCCAGCCAACGCGAAGGATCTTCTCCCTGCCACACGTTTCCGCCATGTATCGTCTCAGTCATTGTATTATCCTTCCGATTCCGCTAAGCTTTTGCCCATCACATTGCCTGTGTAATCCGTTACGAGTACGTCGATCGCGATCTCCTCACGCACACGGAAGCGCATATAATCTCTTGCTGCAAGAGCGATGCGGTCCCAGACTGCATCGTATCCCGCCGCATGAATGAATTCTGCAGCGGAATCCGTTGTGACGCATCCGTAGACCTGTTCGCACAGTTCTTTCGGCGCACCCATCAGCGCCAGCTGCGTAATGACCGCTTCTTTGCGTCCG
>JAGDBR010000260.1 GCA_017958935.1 Lachnospiraceae bacterium
TCGCGGGGAGCGCCTATGAGCGCGGCCGGAAGATGTGCGAGAAACTGAAGGACGAGATCCCGAGGCATCAGTTCGAGATCCCGATCCAGGCGGCGATCGGCGCGAAGATCATCGCGCGGGAGACCGTGAAGGCCGTCCGGAAGGACGTCCTCGCAAAATGCTATGGCGGCGACATCACGCGGAAGAAAAAGCTCCTGGAAAAGCAGAAGGAAGGGAAGAAGCGCATGCGGACGTTCGGCAGCGTCGAGATCCCGCAGTCGGCCTTCATGTCCGTGCTGAAGCTGGACGGAGACCGACGATGGAAGGACCGCTGGAGATCTACGTCCATATCCCCTTCTGCGCGCGGAAATGCAATTACTGCGACTTTTACTCGTTTCCCGCGGATGAAAAGACGCGGGAAACTTTTTTTGCCTCGCTGAAGGAGGAGATCCTGTCCTCGCCCTGGACAGGACGGTCCGTGTCGAGCGTCTTTTTCGGCGGCGGCACGCCGAGCATCGTGAAGCCGGAGCAGATCCGTGACGTGCTGGAGACGGTCCGTGACGCGTTCCGGATCCTGCCGGACGCGGAGATCACGCTGGAAGCGAATCCCGGGACCGTGACGAAGGAGAGCCTGCGCGCTTATAAAGACATGGGGATCGGCCGGCTGTCCATGGGCCTCCAGAGCGCGAACGCGCGGACGCTGCGGAAACTCGGGCGGATCCACGATCTCGAGACGTTCGTGTCGTCCTTTGAACTCGCGCGGGCAGCGGGCTTTAGGAACATCAGCGTCGACCTGATGTCGGGGCTTCCGGGCGAAACGCTGCAGGACTTCGAAAACAGCCTGTTTCAGACGCTTTCGCTCAGACCCGAACACATTTCCGTCTACAGCCTGATCGTCGAGGAAAACACGCCGTTTTACGCGTTGTACGGCGAAGGATGCGGGACTCATCGAAGCGAACTGCCGGATGAAGACGCGGACCGCGAAATGACGGCCGCGGCGGTAAGGATCCTGTCCGGGGCCGGCTACGTCCGCTACGAGATCTCGAACTACGCGCGCCCGGGCTTCGAATCGAAGCATAACACAGGCTACTGGACCGGCGTCCCGTATCTGGGCTTCGGGCCGTCCGCGGCCTCTTACATCGGCGGGAAGCGCTTCAAGAATCCGCTCAGCCTGAACTGGTGCGGCCTGCCGTACGTCGAGTGCGAGACGCTCTCGAAAGAAGACAGGATGAGCGAGTTCATGATCCTGGGCCTCCGGATGACGCGGGGCGTTTCCGAAGCGGACTTCGCGGAGCGGTTCGGGGAACCGCTTGACGGCCGGTACGGCGCGGTCATTGACAAGTACGTGCGGCTCGGCGCGCTTTCCCGAAGCGGCGGCAGGCTCTTCCTGACGCCCTACGGGCTCGACGTGTCGAACGTGATCCTGGCGGAGTTCCTGTGAGGGCGCCTTGCGGCCGTTCACAGTTCCGAAACAGTTTTATGATAGGATGTCTCCGAATCGGAGGTAAACGCAATGAAGGCTTTTCTGCAGAAAGCGGCATACAGGCTGCAGCAGTGGATGCAGGGGCGGTACGGCCGGGATGAGCTCTCGATCTTCCTGGCGGTCGTTTCCGTGCTGTTAATGCTGCTCGGGGTCCTGATCCGGCCGCTGTGGTTCCTCGCGATCCTGGCCTGGCTCATCCTAATCTGGTCGACGTTCCGCATGTTCTCGAAGAACCTGCCGGCGCGTGCGAAGGAGCGGAGCCGGTACATGGAGGTCCGGGGGAAGCTGGTCCGGAAATACACTTATCTGAAGAACCGCTGGAAAGACCGGAAGGAATACAATTATTACACCTGCCCGAAGTGCAGGGCGCACGTCAGGATCCGCAAGCCGTCGAAGGGCAAGACGATCCTCGTCACGTGCCCGAAATGCGGCGAAGCGTTCCGGAAGAAGACGTAAGACGCAAGGAGAAATACGATGATCGATCCCTACAAGGTGCTCGGAGTCTCTCCGGACGCCTCCGCGGAGGAAATCAAAAAAGCATATCACAGAAAGGCGAAGCAGTACCATCCGGACCTGAATCCGGACGATCCCGAAGCCGCGCGGAAGATGAACGAGGTCAACGAAGCCTACGATCTTCTGCAGAATCCGGCCGAATACCGGCGGAAGGCGGCGCAGGAGCAGATGCGGCAGAATTACCGGAATGCCGGGAACGGCGCCTGGCAGCGCGACGGCTTCGGCAATTATTACCGCCAGGGCGCCTACTACGACAGCGGCAGCAACTACCGCCAGTCCTCGTACGGACAGAACGGCAGCGGCTACCGGCAGTCGGGCGGGTATTACGGGTACGGCTTCGGCTTTGAAGACCTGTTCCGCTCCCAGGGCTACGGCAGCGTGCCGTTCGCGAAGGCCGGCGATCCGGTGGACCTGCAGCAGGCGATCGGCGCCGTGAACCGCGGGAATTACGCGGAAACGTTCCGCATCCTCGATGCGATGCCCGGGAGCCTGAGAAACGACCGTTACTATTACGTGTACGGCTACACGTACAAGATGACGGGCGCGTATCAGGAAGCGAAGGACATGGTCCTGCAGGCGCTCCGCATCAAACCGGACGATCCGGTGTACCGGTCGCTTTTGACGGAGATCGCGTACAGGATGCAGGGGACGCAGGGACATACGACGTCCCGGAGCACGAGCCTCGTGACCGGCGTCGGCCTGTTCGGCAAGATCATTTTCGGGATCATCGCGCTGCGGTTCTTCCTGCGGCTCCTGGGGCTGCTGTTCGGCGGCTTCTGGTTCTTCTGAACATCCGTGCCGCGCACATGCGGCGTATTCATCATCTGAGCATCCGTGCCGCGCACATGCGGCGCATTCATCAAGACATCAAAGCCCCGGCCCGTTCAGGGACCGGGGCTTATAGGAGAAAGACATGGGCATTCGTTTTTCGAAATCCATCAAGCTGGGCAATTACCTGCGCCTCAACCTGTCGAAGAGCGGCGTGAGCGCGACGGTCGGCAAGAAGGGCGCGACCGTGAACCTGTCGAAGCGCGGCACGTACCTGAACCTGAGCCCGTCCGCGGTCGGCATCAAGGGAACGGGCCTTTCGTACCGGCAGAAGATCTCGCAGAATACGATCGGCAGTCTGTTCGGCGCGAAGGCCGGGCAGGAGAAGGCGGAAAAAGCGCAGGAAGCCCTCCCGCAGGGCGGTTCGCAGCAGGCGCCTTCCGCGGAAGATGCGCGGGATTTCGGGCCGTATGCCGGCCTCGTGCAGAAGCCGAACCAGACGTCGCCCGCGGGAAACAAGGCGCCCGGGAGCGCCGGAGAAGCCGCCGGGAGCGAACCGGCCGCAGCCGTTTCGGTGCAGGACGTGCTCGATGCGTATGAGCAGAACATGGAAGCGCGCGTCCGGATCCACCGGTACGCGGATCCCGTGCTGGACCGGGAAACCTTCGACGCCCTGATCGAAGCCGAAGCGTCGGAAGCCGGGAAGGAGCTGTACGCCCTGTGCCTTGCGCGTGACGAAGACGCGATCGAGAACTTCCTGTCGGCGTTCATGAACAATCTGGACCTGCCGTACGACGTGCGGGTCAGCTACGAGCTGGAGGACGACGTCCTGTACGCGGACCTGGACCTGCCGGAGATCGAAGACCTCGGCACCGATTACCCGGCCGTCGCGAAGGGCCGGATCGTGAACAAAAAGAAGACCGCGGCGGCGCTGCGCGAAGAGTACGCGCAGACCGTCTTCAGCCTCGGCGTATTCTTAAGCGCAAGCTTCTTCAACGCGTCGCCGACGATCGAGAGCATCGTGCTGTCGGGCTTTACGACGGTCCGGAACGCGGACGGCGATCCTGTCGACAAGTACCTGTACTCCGTGAAGTTCACGCGCAAGCGGTTCGAGGAGACGGACATTGCGGCGATCGACGATCTGAAGGCCTTTTACCTGTCGTTCGAGAACCGGGTCAATCTGTCCGCCTCGAACACGTTCAAGGCCGTGAAGCCCTACGGACGGCCGCAGGAGACGGCCGTGGCGGAAGACGACGCGGCGTTCGAAGACGCCCTGCTTGCCCTGGCCGGCCTCGGCTTCCCGCAGAAGAGCGTGCGCGCGATCGCGCCGGCCCTGAAGGAAAAGGCGTGCGGGAGCACGTCGGAATACGTCCGGGAAGGGCTGAAGCTATTGACCGCAGAATAAGTCCGGCGATACGAAAGAGCCCCCGCGGCAGTGCCGCGGGGGCTCTTTTTTTCGTTCATGTTCAGTTGCCGATGATGATCACGTCTTCGCTGCCGGAAGGCGCTTCGGTCTCGCCTTCGCCGGAAGTCTCGTTCTCGCCGGCCGGCGCTTCCGATTCGCCCTCGCTTCCTTCTTCGCCGCTTTCGTCAGGCAGGGTCTCCTCGGGCTCCGGCCCCCCGGCGTGCCGGTCGCAGCTGGATTCGGCAAGCTCCTGCGGGATCACGTAATCCGTGTCGACGGTCTGCGAGCCGTCATTGTCGGCCGCGTCGATCTGCAGGTAGGTACGGCTGATCACGTAGCGCTCCGGACAGTTCTCGGTCGCAAGCTTGTTGCTGATCAGGCAGACCTGGTAGCTCGAATGGCGGTTGCAGTACTCGGTCGGCTCGGTGCCGGGCGCGAAGAATTCTTCGTAGACGTGGCAGTTCGCGTCATGCGAGCGGTCGCAGATGCCGGCCTTCGCCAGCAATCCGGACTTCGAGCAGATCCGGACCTTCGTCAGGCCGGAATAGTCGAACTGCTTCGGCTCCAGGCCTTCGTGCATGCGGGCCATGATCTTCTGCCAGATCAACTTGTGGTAGCCGGGGCTCGTGCCGAAGGATTTCGCGGAATCGTAGCCGGACCAGATGCCCGCCGCGTAGTAGGGCGAGTAGCCGATGAACCAGATGTCGTTCGCGTCGTTCGTCGTGCCGGATTTGCCCGCGATGCCGAAACCCTCGACGCGGCATTCCGCGGAGGTCATGCCGACACCGTTCTTCGGGAAGGGCTGCCACCAGTTGTCCGAATCGATCGAGGACTCCATCGCGGTGGTCAGAAGCTTCGCGGTGGACGCCTTGAGGACCGTCTTCGTCTCGGGCGTGTTCGACAGGATGATGCTGCCGTCCGCGTCGGTGACGCGCGTCCAGAAGACCGGGGTCGTGTAGACGCCGTCGTTCGCGATCGCCGAATAGGCCGCCGTCATTTCAATGTTCTTCACGCCGTAGGTCAGGCCGCCGAGCGCCATCAACTCGTTCTCGTCCTCAGGCACCAGCGTCGAGATGCCGAAGGCCTTCGCGTAGTCGAAGCCGGTCTCGACCGAGACGGTATTGTTCGAAAGCTTCACGGCCAGTCCGTTCATCGAAGCCATGACGCCCTGGCGGAGATTCGCGTAGCCGAAGGAAATGTTCCCCCACCAGTTCGAGATCTTGCGGCCGTTCACGTAGACGGGGCTGTCGTAGACCGTCGTCGCGAGCGTCGCGCCGGAAGAATCGAGCGCGGGCGCATAGGCGGAAAGGATCTTGAACGAGGAGCCGGGCTGCCGGGCCGCGTCGGTCGCGCGGTTGTAGGACAGGGAGCCGATCTCGTTCTTGTCGCCGCGGCCGCCGGTGACGGCCTTGACGTAGCCCGTCTTCGGGTCCATGACGACGACGGAGGTCTGGGGCTGGAGCGTAGCCGTCGCGCTTTCCGTGACGACCGTCGCGTTCAGCAGCGTCAGCAGATATTCGCGGTATTCGTCGACCGCGGCCTGCAGCGCTTCCTTCGATTCGAAGTTCAGCGAAAAGCGCGGCTGGTTCTTCGTCTCGCGGAAATACGCCAGCAGGTTCGATTCGTCAAAGTAATAGACGTCGCCGTTCCTGAGGCTCACGGAGAGCCGGTAGGAAAGCGCGTATTCCAGGAATTCCTCGCGGCCGGAGGAGGAGACGGCAATGTAGTTCTGCGGGTCGTTGACCTCCTCGTCGACGATCTTCTGGATCGCCGGATCCTGCGTCGTGTAAATGCGCAGGCCGCCGGAATAGAGCAGGTTATAGGCCTGCGTGTCGGTGTAGCCGAGCTCGGTCTGCAGCCGGTCCAGGACGTCCTCGAAGACGACGTCCGTGAAATACGAGAAGGCGTGCTGGCCCGTGTAGGTCTCCTGATACGCCTGGATGCTCTTGTACACGTCCTCGCCGCTCGCGTCGTCGTACGCTTCCTGCGTGATCATGCCGTCGCGCAGCATGTAGGACAGGATGATCAGGCGCCGCCGCTGGTTGTTCTCGGGATACTTGATCGGGTTGTAGCGGGTGGGGCTGGACGTCGTCGCCGCGAGCACCGTGGACTCCGCCAGGTTCAGGTCGGAGACGTCCTTGCCGAAATAGCGGCGCGCCGCGACCTGGACGCCGAGCGAATTGGCGCCGAGGTTGATCGTGTTCAGGTAGTAGGTGACGATCGTCTTTTTGTCGAGCTCCCGCTCGGCCTTCAGCGCCAGGTACTGCTCCTGGAATTTCCGCTCGATCCGGTCGCCGAAGTTCGTCTCCATGCCGCCGTTGAAGATGTTGTTCTTGATGAGCTGCTGGGTCAGGGTCGACGCGCCTTCGGAGAACCGGCCCTTCGTCAGGCCGCTGATGAGCGCGCGGATGATGCCCTTCACGTCGACGCCGTCGTGCGAGAAGAAGCGCGCGTCCTCGATCACGACGAACGCGTTGATCAGGTCCTGCGGCAGATCCTCGTACGCAACGTTCACGCGGTTCGAGCCCGACTGCACCAGCTCCTGCATGACGGACCCGTCGGAGGCGTAGATGATCGACTTCGCGGCGTGCGGGCTGATCGAATCAATGTCGTCGAGGGACGGCGCGTTCGAGATGATCTCCCGGAACGCCCCGATGCCGATGCTCGCGAAGATCAGCACCCCGCCGATGATGACGGCCATCGCCGTCGTGACGAGGAACATCTTGAAGCGGTTCTTCTGCCGTGCGTCCGGTCCGGTAATGTATTCGATTTTCGAGTCGACTTGCTTTTTACCGTAATTCATGAGCCTGCAGCGCGGCCGTGCCGCGTAAAACACGAAACAGAGGCAAAACGTTTCCTGCCTCTTATAAACAGAAAGGATCATAGCACAAAACGGCCGGGATGTCCACTTTTGAAAGGTGAACAATGTGTGATCGCGCCGAAATGCGTAACGCGGCCGCGTGTTTTCCGACATTCATGGCAAAGGACAGTTTCCGGCAGGGCTTAACGCTTTGCCGCAAAGGAGGAGAAAGATGAAGAACAGGACCGGAATGACGGCCGCGGTTGCCCTTGTGCTCGCGGCGGCGATGATGCTCGGGGCGTGCGCCCGCGCAAAGACACCGGCAGAGGCTTACGAATACCCGGCGGACTACCCGAAGTACGGGACGGCCGACCTTGCACGGAACAAGGCCGGTCTGTCGGTGGAGAAAGAAGCCTACATGGAACAGCCCGATGCGCCGGACGGGGGTTTTGCTTATGCGGAAGACGACGACGCGAAGATCGTCTGGACCGGCACGGTATCGATGGAGACGACCGCCTGGGACGAGACTGCGGCCGCGCTGAGCAGTCTGTTCGCCTCCTACGGCGTCCAGGTGATGAATTCGCAGGAGCGGGGCGGGACATCCTACTATGAGAACGGCATGGACCGGAAAAGCGCGCGGTACGCGGAATACACGCTGCGCGTCCCGTCCGAACACTTCGCCGATTTCATGAAGGGGTTCGAGAACGTCAAGGGTTCGGTCACGTCGTCTTCGACGTCCCGTGCGGACATGACGAAGCAGTATGACGAGAATGCGCTCGTGATCGACCTGCTGAACACCGAGTACAGCGAGCTGAAGGAGCTGATGTCGGAAGCAAAGGACCTGAGCGAGATCCTGATGCTGCGCGACCGCATGACCGAAGTCATGAAGGAGATCAAGATCCTGTCGCAGACCAACAACACGATCGATTACGACGTGCAGTATTCGCGGGTGACGCTGTCGCTGCGCGAGGTCATGGTCTACACGGATCCGGACAAGGGCGAGTCCTGGTTCACCCGGTTCGGGAAAGCGTTCACCGAAGGCGCGTCCGATTTCGCGGACTTCCTCGGGGACGTCGCGATCTGGTTCAGCGGCCACCTGTTCTACCTGATCCTGGCCGTCGCGATCATCGGGCTCCCGGTCTTCCTCATCGCGCGTAAGATCCGGAAGAAAAAAGGCGTGAAGAAGAGCAGGAAGAAAGTATCGGCAGAGAAGACGGAAGAAGTGCCGGAAGAAAAGGCGGAAGCCTGACAGGAGAATCAGCGGGCCTGAAAGGACGGGTCCGAAGCGGCCCGGTCTGCAGCGGCAGACCGGGCTTTTTTGACCGCAAAAACGGTGGCGCGCACCGCGCGGACTGTGCTATAATCGTATCGGGGGAAAACACTTGACGGCAAGAAAGGAGCGCAACATGTGGAACGGTTTTAATACAGGCGATTACGCCGGACAGATCTCCGAAGTGATCCGCATCCGCGGGAACGGCGGAGACGCGGTCCGCGCCTATTACGCGCGGCCGCTGGGCGCCGGGCCTTATCCCGGACTCGTGCTGATCCCGCACATGCCGGGCTGGGACGAATGGTGCCGGGAGACCGCGAGACGCTTCGCGGAGCACGGCTACAGCGTCGTCTGCCCGAACATTTACGACCGCGTCGGCACGGATACGCCGGCGGCGCTGGCATCCCGGGCGCGGGAGCTGGGACTGCCGACGGATGAATCGGTGCTCGGCGACACGCAGGGTGCGATCGATCACCTGCGGGCGCAGATGAATTCGAACGGAAAAGTGGGCGTCATCGGCATGTGCTCGGGCGGCAGGCATACCTTCCTCGCGGCCTGCAAGTGCGAGGGCGTGGACGCGGCGGTCGACTGCTGGGGCGGCGGGGTCATCCCGAATCCCGCGCGGCGCATGCCGCAGCACACGATGTCGCCGATCGCGGCGGCTGAAGACCTGCAGTGCCCGCTCTGCGGCATCTTCGGGAACGAAGACCAGTCGCCGACACGCGCCGAGGTCGACGAGACCGAGGCTGTTCTGAAGAAACTCGGCAAGGAATACGAGTTCCACCGCTACGACGGCGCGGGGCACGGCATCTGGTATTACGACCGGCCGATGTACCGGCAGCAGCAGGCGATGGACTCCTTTAACACTGTGCTCGCCTTCCTGGACAAACATCTGAAGCAATGATGGAAAAAAAGCCCATTGTCGTGATGGTCAAACCGGTCGGAAGCCGCTGTAACATGCACTGCGCATATTGCTATTACCTGGAAAAAGGGCGGTTCTCCACACATGCGACCCAGACCGTTATGGACATGGATCTGCTGGAAAAAATGATAAAGGAAACGGTGGAGGCCTCGCCGGGCTCCGTCGTTTCGTTCGTCTGGCACGGCGGCGAGCCGACGCTCGCCGGCCTGCCGTTCTACCGGAAGGCGCTGCAGCTTCAGCGGCGGTATCTGCCGGAAGGCCGTACGGCCTGGAACAATCTCCAGACGAACGGGCTTCTATTGGACGACGAGTGGGTCTCGTTTCTGTCCAGGCACGGCTTTGACGTCGGGATCAGCCTGGACGGCAGCGCGTGCGTCCATGACGCGAACCGGAAGGACCTCGGCGGACACGATACTTACGAACGGGTAAAGGAGAACGTCCTGCGCTGCGTGCGCGCCGGCATCCGGCCGGACCTGCTGTGCACGGTGAACGCGGAAACGGTCCGCGACCCGCTCGGCGTCTACAGAAGTTTAAGAGAACTGAACACGGGCTGGATCCAGTTCATCCCGATCGTCGTGCGGAAAGAAGACGGGCCGGTCGCCTTGGAGAACGCGCCGGGCGTGAAGCTTTCCGCGGAATCCGTGACGCCGAAGCAGTACGGGGACTTTCTCTGCGCGGTGTTCGACGAATGGATCACGCACGACGTCGGGCGCACGGACGTCCAGCTGTTCGCGGAGACGGCGCGCGTGCTGTCCGGTCAGGAAGCCTCGCTTTGCTGGATGGCCGAGACCTGCGGCCGGGTGCTGATCGCCGAGGAGGACGGGGCCGTCTATGCCTGCGATCATTTCGTGGACGAGGAGCACCGGCTGGGGTATCTGAAGGATCGGCCGCTGCAGGAACTCGCCGGACTCGAAGCGCAGGAAACATTCGGACAAAACAAGAAGAGCGGACTGACCGCGCAGTGCGGCGCCTGTCCGTATCTTCGTTTCTGCAACGGCGCCTGCCCGAAGGACCGCTTCGGCGTGTCTTCGGACGGGGAAGCCGGGCAATATGTGCTCTGCGGCGGACTGCAGGCGTTCTTTGCTCATGCGCTGCCGCCGATGACGGCCGTGATGGGGTGGCTGAAGGACGGCATGGAGCCTGAGAAGGCCATGCGGCGCGTGCGGCGGCTGCTGTAAGGCGGCCTGCGCAAAAGAGGATCGGCAGATCCTTTCGGAAAGGGGAAAAGATGTCAGCGTTTCGCTATTCGGCAGCGGTCCGTCTTCAGAACGGGACGGAGAAGGTCAGCGGAGAGGAAAAGATCGTCTGGACGGCGGGGCAGGACGGAAGTCCGCTGAAGACGGCTGTCCTGCATGCTTCCTGCAGCGTTCCGGACGGCGTCCTGGAGGACGCGCAAGCGGTGATCCCGGTCAAGGCGTCGGAAGACACGATGATCTTCATGAACGGCTATCAGACCTGGACGTACTGTCCGGAATACACGGTCCGTGACAGGATCCGCGGCCTGCACGGCCTGCCGAAGCCCGGCGTGCGGGCTTTCGACCTGGACCGCTACGGCGACTATCATTTCGTGGATTACCCGAACAGAAAGGGCGTCATGCACGGCGTCTCCTACTGTTATTTCAGAAAAGGCGGGACCTACCGCCTGATCGCGTCGCTGAACGAGTCGCCCGGCTACACGCTGTTCCTGTACGACGCGAACAAGGGCGAACTGCGGATCACGCGCGACTGCGCCGGGATCCGGACGGAAGGCCCGTACCCGGTCTTCGATCTGTTCTTCGCGGAAGGAGAAGAGGACGCGGTCTTCGACGCATGGTTTGCCGAACTGGGCATCGCGCCCCGGAAAGCTGCGCCGCTGACCGGATATTCGAGCTGGTACAACCGTGACGAGAACATCACCGAAGCGGACATCCTGCAGGATCTGGAGGGATGTGCCGGCGTGCTGTCGCCGGGCGACCTGTTCCAGATCGACGACGGCTGGGAGAGCGCGGTCGGAGACTGGCTGGAGCCGGATGAAAAGAAATTCCCGCGCGGCATGAAATACCTCGCGGACAGGATCCATGAAAAAGGCTTCAAGGCCGGCCTCTGGCTCGCGCCGTTTGCCGCCGCGAAGAAATCGGCCTACTGCCGCGAACACGGCGAGCAGCTGTACATGCATGACGGCAAGCCGTACTCCGCGGGCTGCAATTGGGGCGGCTTCTATGCGCTGGACATCGACGATCCGGACGCCGAAGCCTATATCCGGGAGGTCTTCCGGCGCGTCTTCGACGAATGGGGCTTCGACCTCGTGAAGCTGGATTTCCTGTACGCGGCCGCGTTTTTCGGCAATGAGAAGGAGACCCGCGCCGGACGGATGATCCGCGCGATGAAGCTGCTGCGCGAGGTCTGCGGCGACAAGCTGATCCTCGGCTGCGGCGTGCCGCTGATGCCGGCGTTCGGGATCGCGGACTATTGCCGGATCAGCTGCGACGTCGGCCTGGACTGGGACGGCAAGGGCATCATGAAATACATCCACCGGGAGCGCGTGTCCACGCGGCAGGCGGTCGGGAACGCGATATTCCGCCGCCAGCTGAACGGCCGCGCCTTCGGGAGCGACCCGGATGTGTTCTTCCTGCGGGACGAGAATCTCGAGCTGTCCGAAGAGGACAAACGGCTCCTTGCCGTGAGCTGCGCGCTGTTCAGCACGATCCTGCTGAACTCGGACGACATGTCGCGGTATTCGGAAGCGCAGAAGAACACCTGGGCACAGATACAGCGCATCCGGGACGCGAAGGACGTCCGGGTCCGCCACGTTCTTTCGGCGGACGGCCGGAAAGAACTCACGGTCTCGTACGTTCTGGACGGGGAGACCTTCAGCCTGCCGGTCCCGATCTTCGAAAAGCACGGAGGAAAAACATGAGGATCATCGTCAGCCCGGACGCGTCTTCCCTCGGAAGACAGGCCGCCGCCCTGGCGGCAGAGAAGATCAACGCCGCCGTTTCGGAGCGCGGGACGGCCCGGATCGTGCTGTCGACCGGCGCTTCGCAGTTCACGACGCTGGAAGCGCTGATCCGGCAGGACGTCGACTGGACGCGCGTGGAAATGTATCATCTGGATGAATACGCGGGACTTCCCGTAACCCATCCGGCTTCTTTCCGACGTTATCTTCAGGAGCGGTTCATCTCGAAGGTGAAGCTGAAGGACGTGCACCTCGTGGACGGCACCGCGGCAGGGATCGAAACCCTGACCGCGTCGCTGAGACAGACGCCCGTCGATCTCGGGCTCATCGGGATCGGAGAGAACGCGCACATCGCGTTCAACGATCCGCCCGCCGACCTTGAGACACAGGAAGCCTACATTTTCGTGGACCTGAACGACGCGTGCAAGCGCCAGCAGGTGCGGGAAGGCTGGTTCGGGAATACGGACGAAGTACCGAAGCAGGCCGTCTCGATGACGGTCCGGGAGATCCTGAAATGCCGCGCAATCATCTCGGCCGTGCCGTTCGCCGTCAAGGCGGACGCCGTCCGGAAGACACTTTACGAAGACCGGACGCCCGACGTGCCGGCGACGGTCCTGAAATCGCACCCCGATTTTACACTGTTCGTGGACGAAGCCTCGTTCTCGGCGGTCGATCCCGTGAAGATCCGGCCGGCCGCGGGCGTTCCGTTCACGCTCGAATACCGCCCGTAAGGGCAGAAAACGCTGAGGAGGCGCATGATGAAGCATAAGATGATCCGGATCCTGACGGGCATCCTGCTGCTGGGAACGGCGTGTCTTTCACAGACGGGCCGGGTCCGGGCGGACTTGATCTGGGAACCGTCCGGCAACGATTTCTTTTCAAAGCACCGGGAGGAGATGAGGCTGGAAGACCACTCGTTCGACGTGCAGGCACCCGGGGGAAGCACGCCCGTCTATGTGTCGCCGGTGTCGAATATGCGCGTGGGCACGCTGGAAAACGGCACGCGGGTGCTGGGCTCCTATTCCTACACAGGGGATGACGGCGTGAAGTGGATCATCATCGACCGGTTCGGGAGCGCCGAAGTCGAAGGCTGGGTCCCTGCGGATCATCTCTGGCGCGTCTACGACAGCGGATTGTTCGCCGAACAGCACGGGAGCACGTTCACGTCCGAAAAGGGAACGGTGGTCATTTCCGGCGAGGAGCACGTCTGCCTTTACCGATATCCGGGCTGCCCGGACGAGCCGCCCGCCTTCGGGGGCGGGGGCGAAACGTTCGAGATCCCCTATTACAACGTTTTCACGGAGGCCGATGGCACCCGGTGGGGGCAGACAGGCTACGTGCGCGGATTAAGGAACTACTGGATCGATCTCGACGCGCCGGACAAGCTGCCGGAGGAACTCTATCCGGACGGCTGCCCGGTCTATGACACGCGCATCGCCCCGGAACCCCTGACAACACCCGTCGTCCCGAAGCCGGACCGCACCCTTTTATACGTTGGGATCGGCGTCGGCGCAGCAGCCCTGGCCGCCGCGGCCGTGTTGATCTTCCTGAAGAAAAAGCCTTCCGGCGGCAGCACGCCGGAATAAGGCAGGACATTTGCGGACCGCCCGCCCCGGGCGGTCCTTTTTCATGCCCGAAAATGCACGCGTCCCGGTCATTTTTTCATTGCTTTTTGCCCCGGTTTCGTAGTAAAATGTATTCTAGTATAAAGCGGTCATGAAACCGATCAAACAAAGAACAGGAGAATGACGATGGAGATCAGAAATTACAAGTATGCGGTGGCGGCGCTGACCAGCATGGGCCTGCGCATCACGCCCTGCGACCGGATGGCGGTCCAGAACAGCAACATGTTCTATCTGCAGGCGACCTCCGCCGAGAGCAACGTCCTGAACGTCGCTTCCTCGCTCGGCAAGGAATGCCTTGTCCTGACGAAGTTCGTGGAAGGCAGCCCGATGGCGGATTTCATCAAACGCCAGCTGCGCGCCCGCAACATCCGCTTCGAAGGCAAGGACGTGGCGCAGGGCGGCCCGTGGGGCTACCGCCATCAGTTCAACATTGCCGATTCCGGCTTCGGCCTCCGCGCGCCGCGCGTCTGGAATGACCGCGCAGGCGAGGTCGGCCGTACGCTTGCGCCGGAAGACTTCGATCTGGAGCGCATCTTCGGCGAGGAAGGCGTGGGCATCCTGCATCTGTCCGGCCTGATCGCGGCGATGAGCGAAGACACGACGCGCTGCTGCCTGGAGCTCGCGAAAGTCGCGAAGCAGTACGGCACGCTCGTCAGTTTCGACCTGAACTACCGCGCGACCTTCTGGAAGGGCCGCGAGGAAGAACTGAGCAAAGCCTTCCACGAGATCGCGTCCGTCGCGGACATCCTGATCGGCAACGAGGAAGACTTCCAGCTCTGCCTGGGCTTCCAGGGACCCGAGGCCGGCGGCAAGGAACTGGGCTCGAAGATCGAGCGTTTCCAGGTCATGATCGGCCAGGTCCATGAGAAATACCCGAACGCGAAGGCCTGCGCGACGACGCTGCGTCAGGTCATCAGCGCGAACGAGCACCTCTGGGGCGCGATCCTCTGGGCGGACGGAGAATGGTACGTCGAAGAGCCGAGACCGATCCAGGTCATGGACCGCATCGGCGGCGGCGACGGGTTCTCCGGCGGCCTCCTGTACGCGGTGCTCCAGGGCTGGGACGCCGAGTAGTGGCTCCAGTTCGGCTGGGCTTCGGGCGTTCTGGCGGCCTCCAGCCTCA
>JAGDBR010000261.1 GCA_017958935.1 Lachnospiraceae bacterium
CAGGATGATCGCGAAGGTCACGCCTTCCGCGTAATTGCCGAAGATGCGGATCACGGAAGTGATCAGGCCCAGGAAGATGCCGAAGACGACCTTGCCCTTATCGGTGATGGGGCTCGTCACGTAGTCGGTGGCCATATAGATGGCGCCGAGCATGAGGCCGCCGGCAAAGATCGATTCAAGCGGCGCAGCGCCGCCGAACAGCCAGGTAAAGAGAAGCGTCGTGCCGACGTAGACGAGCGGGATGATCGGCTTGATGACCTTCCGCACGCAGAGGTAGATGCCGCCGAGGATCAGGGCCAGACCGCAGGTCTCGCCGATGACGCCGCCGTGCACGCCGAGGAACAGCTGCAGGAATTCATTCCAGCCGACGTTGCCCATCACGACCAGCGGGGTCGCGGACGAGAGCACGTCCACGGCGCCGGCGGGGACCGTGTAGGTCGTCATCGCCGTCGTGAACGAGAACATCAGCACGATGCGGCCGACAAGGGCCGGGTTCATGAAGTTGCAGCCGAGGCCGCCGAAGAGCTGCTTCGCCAGAATGATCGCGGCCACGTCGCCGATCAGCAGCATCCAGACAGGCATGCCGGCGGGGACGTTGAACGCGAGCAGGATGCCCGTGACGACCGCGGACAGATCCGACACCGTCACCGGCTTTTTCATCAGTTTTTCATATCCGAACTCGAGGAGCACGCAGGCCGCCGCGGAGATCACCGTCAGCAGCAGGGCCCGGAATCCGAACAGGACGGTCGAAGCGATGAGCGCCGGGATCAAGGCGATGATCACGTCGAGCATCACGTTCTGCGTCGTACGGGACGAGCGGATATGCGGGGAAACGCTTAATAACAGTTTGTTTTCCATTATCGTATTCCTGCCTCCCGTAATAATTGCTTCGCCAGTTTATGGCTCTCCACCAGGTTCCGCTTCGCCGGGCAGACGAACGAGCAGGAGCCGCATTCCATGCAGAGATTGACTTTGAGCTTCTTCAGCGCGTCGTAGTCCTTCTTCTCGCACGCATGCTCCATCTCGGTCGGCATCAGGTTCAGCGGGCACGCGTCCACGCAGCGTCCGCAGTGGATGCAGGCCGTCGGCTCCGGCAGCACGGCGTCTTTTTCGTTGAACGCGAGGATCGCGTTCGTGCTCTTCATGATCGGCTTGTCGAGGTCCGGGATCGCGATGCCCATCATCGGGCCGCCGTAGAGAACCTTCTTCGGCTCTTCCTTGAAGCCGCCCGCGAACTCGAGCAGGTCCTTGACGGAGGTGCCGATGAAGGCGATGACGTTCTTCGGCTCGGCGATCGCCGACCCGTCGACCGTGATGCTCTTCGTCGTCAGCGGCTGTCCCGTCATCAGGTACTTGCCGATGAAGGAGATCGTCGTCGCGTTCAGCACGATGCAGCCGGCGTCGATCGGAAGCTTGCCTTCCGGGACGATGCGGCCGGTCGTGTTGTAGATCAGGACCTTCTCACCGCCCTGCGGGTAGGAAGACGGAAGCGGCTTCACCTCGCATCTCTCCAGCTCGTGGGTGTAGGTCTTCATGACCTCGATCGCTTCCGGCTTGTTGTTCTCGATGCCGACGTAGATCTGGGCCTTCGGATAGAACCGCCGCAGCGCCTTGAGGCCCGCGAGGATCCGTTCCGGATGGTGGACCATGGAATGGGTATCGGAAGTGATGTAGGGCTCGCACTCCGCACCGTTGATCAGGATGTAGTCGACACGCGCCGGATCCACCTTGAGCTTGACGCTCGTCGGGAAGCCCGCGCCGCCCAGGCCCACGGCCCCGCTGTCGCGGACGGCCTGGATGAATGAATCGAAGTCCGTGATCTCAGGCGCCTTCAGGTTCTCGTCGAACTCGTTCAGGCCGTCGGATTCGATCACGACCGCCTGGCACGAGCCGCCGTTGGACATCAGCATGTCTTCGATCCGCTTCACGGTGCCGGAGACCGAGGCGTGGACCGGCGCAGAGACGAAGCCCCCGGCTTCGCCGATCAATGTGCCGATCTTGACGTGGTCTCCCGGCTTCACGCACGGCTTCGCCGGCGCGCCGATGTGCATGGACATGGGGATCGTGACGGTTTTGACGTCCAGGAACCGAACGGGCACCGAATACTTCGTGTTCTTGTGATGCGGCACGTGAACACTCTGTAAGAATTTTGCCAACACTGTTCTTTTCCTCCCAAACTATGCTATACTACGTTCATACGGTACCGCGGCCGCCGCGAAAAAAGCGCGCGCGATACCGCAAATACTCACAAGTATGATTATTATAGCATTGAACCGGTGTGAAATACAAGGAAAATGGACCGAAATGCACTAATTAAAAAATTAACAATATCCGGTCTTTCCGTTCTGTTGGCGGCGATTCTTCTTCTGTCCGCCGGGTGCGGGAAGGCGGCGGTCCCCTATGTGAAGACTTCGTTCGCGCTCGATACGGTCGTGCAGGTCACGGTCTACGACGAAAAAGACGAGGCCGCGGCCCTCAAGGCGCTGGAATACTGCAAGGACGCCGAGAAGATCTTCTCGATGACCGACCCTTCCTCGGAGCTTTACCGGCTGAACGCGTCCGCCGGAACGCCCGTGCGGATCCCGGAGGAACTCTATTCGCTGCTGCTGACCTGCCAGACCTACGGGCGGCTGTCGGACGGCGCTTTCGACGTGACGCTCGGCGCCCTCTCTTCCGTCTATGCTTTCTCCGGCGACACGCACCGCGTGCCGGACGATGAGGAACGCGCAGCGCTCCTTTCGCATACCGGCCCGGACAAGCTGACGCTCTCGGACAACGGCACGGCGCTCGTTTCCCCCGGGACCGTGATCGACCTCGGCGCGGCCGCAAAGGGACGGATCGCCGACGGGATGAAGTCGCTGCTGCTGTCCGAAGGCGTCCGCCACGCGATCGTCAACCTCGGCGGCAACGTCCTCGTGATCGGAGAAAAGCCTTCCGGAAACGGGACCGTGCCGTTCGACGCGGGCATCGCGAAGCCCGTGCCGGGACAGACGAACGAAGTGCTCCTGAATGTCCCGCTCTCCGATGCGTCGCTCGTGACCTCGGGCACCTACCAGCGGTATTTCGAGCAGGACGGCGTCCGCTACCACCATATCCTCGACCCTGCGACGGGCCTGCCGGTGTCGAACGGACTGGCGTCCGTCTCCGTCATCTGCGAAAAGTCCGAGGACGCGGACATCCTGTCCACCGCCTGCTTCGTGCTGGGCGAAGAAAAGGCGGCGGCGCTGATCCGGGCGCTGGATTTCCCGGTCGAAGTGATCTTCGTCAATGAACAGCTCGATGTCTCGCGCATCCGCAACTGAAGACCGCACGAAACAAAAAGCCTGCCGCAGCCGCGGCAGGCTTTATTGATTGCCAGCTTTATCTCCATTCCCAGTGCTCCAGATCTTCGCTCCAGGCAAGTCCGATACAGGCGTGCGTATCCATGATCACGGTTTCGTCTTCCGGACCGGTGCCGTGAAAGAACATCAGATAGAGTCTTCGTCCGTCATCTTCATACGGCAGAACGAAGCCTGCGGTCAGCCTGCCCTTTGCCCACGGCCATTCCGGCTGACCGAAGGTCAGTACGGTTCCCGTATCTTTCCAATGCTCCAGATCCTCCGACACTTTCACGCCGATCCCGTTTTCCGGCGAATGAAACATCACATACCGTCCGTCCTTTTCAATGACACAGACGTTCTCGCCGCCGTCGATCCGTCCTTTGAACACCCAGTGCTTCAGATCCCGAGAGACGGAACGGCTCACGCCGTTCTGCTTGAAGAAGCAGTTCCAGAGTTCATTCTCACGGTCATATATCAGGTAGGGATCGATCATCCGTCCCATGTCCTCAAACGGCACATCCCCCTTGACGCGGATCAGCTCCGGGCCGGTCCACCGTTTCAGGTCTTCGCTGGCCATCGTATAGAGCCGGCTGTTTGAATTGCCGTACTTCTCACCGTTCTCGCGGCAGTATGTCTGCAGACACAGAAGAAACCGGCCATCATGCTCCACGATGTTTCCCGGGCTTGAATAATTCAGCGCCTTGTTCCGCGGTGTCAGTTTCTCGGGTCCGGTCCAGTTCACAAGATCCCGCGAGCGCATGAGCGCCGTGTACATATAGACATCCCCGGGGCTCTCCGTCTCGATATATGTGCAGTAGAGCCAGAACATCCCGTCGTGAAAGATGACCGCGGGATCCCGGAACGCATGTGCTTCATCACCTTGAATGATCAGCGACGAAGTGATGTTTGAAATGACGGACATTGCATGTCCTCCCTGCCGATGATGGTTATGAAACAGACTCAGACCGCGGCCAGGATGTGGAGATTCCGGATCCAGCTGTCCCCGATCCTGTCGTTCACCGAATAGGCGTGTTTTTCAAGATCGCCGCAGATCGCGTCGGTCAGGTCTCTGTCCTGCAAAAGCCCGATGAAGTCCGACGCTGTCGATTCGATCATGTCGTACTTCTCTTCCGCCGTTTTTTCGCCGCGCGGGTCCGCGAACAAAAGATACGACAGCTTTTCGGCTGTCGCGTCGCCGCCGAAGATCGTCCGCAGGGCGCGGAAGCTCCATTTGTAATACGGCATGTACCGGTCGTTCAGCAGGAAGAAGGCCTTCATGGCCGCCTGCACGAATTCGACGCACGAAAGCTGCGCCGCTTCCGGCTCGCCGTGCTGTAAACACCGCATATAGTTGTACTGGCCGGCCTGCGCCATCAGCAGCAGATTGCCCGCGAGCCGCTTCAGTTTCACGTCTTCGGGCATCAGAAGCAGCCGCTCGCGGATCGCCGTCACTTCGCCGTAACCGTCGAAAAAGAGCTCGCCGTTCACGGCTTCCGCCAGCGCATGGTCCGGGATCCGGAGCCATTCCTCGGCCGAGAGCCTGCCGTCCGGCGACCCTGTAAGTGCGGTATAGAAATCCGCCGTCCGGATCACGCCGTTCCGGTTCCCGCCGGCCGGCTGCACCTGAGAACGCCGGACGCCCCCGTACTCTTTCGGGAGCTTCGCGTACGCCCGCTCGAGTTGAAAGGCGCTCCGCCTGTCGACGACGTCCTCGCCCGGCAGGAAGATGCAGAAGCCCGGCTCGAAGTCATGGTCCCGGGAGACCTCGTCGTCGAAGCCGTAATGCTCCGATCCGCTGCCGGTAAAGCCGACGCAAAGATACGGAAGCAGCGCCGGAAACTGTTCTTCCAGCATCGGTCTTCCGAATTCCTCATAATATC
>JAGDBR010000262.1 GCA_017958935.1 Lachnospiraceae bacterium
GTCTTCCCGGCAGCCGCGAGCGCGGCCAGCGCGTTCAGTCCGTCCGCGTCGATGAGCAGCGGCTTTTCCGTTTCGAACACGGGGCCTGCGAGCATGTCCCTGAGCGTTCCCGTCCCCGGGCCGAACACGACGGCGTCGCACCGCCCGGCCGCTTTTTCGAACTGCCGCCGGAAACCGTCTCCGTCGCCTTCGCCGTACGGCAGACACACCGCCTCCGGCACCGCCGCCGTGATGACGGGATAGACGGTGCCGGGCATCATCGCGCTGACGTAGCCTGCGCCGGACGCGAAGGCCGCGCGGATGCACAGGATCGCCGCGCCGGCCATCCCGTAGGACCCGGCGACGACGAGCAGATGCCCGCGGGCATACTTGTCCGCGGCGGCGCCGATCTTCGGCAGATGCTCCAGGACGAATTGCTCCGACGTGATCATTTCATCAGCTCTTTTTTCCGCGCGTCGATATGATGCAGCTCCAGCTCGAAATCCTGCAGGTCGCGGTTCCTTAAGATCTTCAGGATCAGGCCGACGAAGAACGACATCAGGGCCGCCAAGGCGACGATGCAGCAGACGACGAGCGTCGGCATGCGGCTGACCAGGCCGGTCTTCGCGTACTCGATCAGCACCGGGATCACGAACCCGATGCTCAGCAGCAGCAGGACCGCCGCCACGATCCCGAAGAACGCGAACGGCTTGTAATTTCGGAACAGCCGGTAGATCGTCCGCAGGACCTTGAACCCGTCGGAGAACGTGTTCAGCTTCGATTCGGAGCCCTCCGGCCGGTCGCGGTACGTGATAACCGAATTCTCGACCTGCATGTTCTTGTCGACCGCATGGATGCTCATCTCCGTCTCGATCTCGAAGCCCTTCGACAGGACCGGGAAACTCTTCACGAACTCGTAGGAAAAGGCCCGGTATCCGGTCATGATGTCCCGGATGTCGGTCTTGAACAGCGCGTTGATCGTGCTGCGGACAAGCGTGTTCCCGAAATTGTGGAACGGGCGCTTGTTCTCGGTAAAGTAGGTCGAGGACAGCCGGTCGCCGACGACCATGTCCGCGTGGCGGTTCAGGACCTTGTCGACCATCTCCGGCGCGTTCTCCGCCGGATACGTGTCGTCGCCGTCCGTCATGACGTAGCACTCGGCGTCGATCTCGCGGAACATGCGGCGGATGACGTTGCCCTTGCCCTGATGGTATTCGTGGCGCACGACGGCGCCCGCCTTCAGGGCCTCCTCCACCGTTCTGTCCTTGGAGTTGTTGTCGTAGACGTAGATCACCGCTTCCGGAAGGGCCGTTTTAAAATCGGTCACGACCTTCGCGACGGTCTTCTCTTCGTTGTAGCATGGGATCAGCACCGCAATCTTATCCATCGGGACTGCCTCCTTCTTTTCAGCGGGCCGCGCCGCATCCGGCATCCGGCCCGGGTATTTCTCAGGCGTTCTTCAGGAACGCGCGGTAAGCCTTCACGGCCTCGTAGATGTCGGACTTCGAGCAGATCTCCCACGGCGCGTGCATCGACAGCACCGCGACGCCCGCATCGAGCACTTCCATGCCGTACTTCGCGGTCAGGTAGGCGATCGTTCCGCCGCCGCCCTGGTCGACCCTGCCGAGCTCACAGGTCTGGAAGCGCACCTTGTTCTCGTCGAGGATCCGGCGGATCTTCGCGATGAACTCGGGGTTCGCGTCGTTCGAGCCGCTCTTGCCGCGGGAACCCGTGAACTTGTTGAAGCAGATGCCCTGGCCGAAGTAAGCGGCGTTCCGGCGCTCCATGACGCCCGGGAATTTCGGGTCGAAGGCCGCCGAGACATCCGAGGAAAGCATCTGGGAATGCTGCAGCGTACGGCGGACCGCCAGGTTCGAGGTCTCGCCCATCGCGTTCAGCAGTTCGGCGACAGCGTTCTCGAAGAACATCGACTGCGCGCCGGTCGCGCCGACCGAGCCGATCTCTTCCTTGTCCGTCAGCAGGCAGACCGCCGTGCGGAGCGGCGCAGCCGTATCCAGCAGCGCCTGCAGCGACGTGAAGGCGCAGACACGGTCGTCCTGGCCGTAGCCGGTGACCATCGAACGGTCGAGCCCCATGTCGCGCGCCTTGCCGGCCGGCACGACTTCGAGCTCCGCCGAGAGGAAATCGTCCTCCTCGACGTCGTAGACGTCCTTGAAGAACTTCAGGATCTGTTCCTTGACGGCATCCTTCTCCTTGCCCTTCAGCGGCTTCGAGCCGACCATCAGGTCGAGGTCTTCGCCCTCGATCACGACGCTCGCGGTCTTCTTCATCTGGTCCTGCGACAGGTGGATCAGCAGGTCCGTGATCATGAAGACCGGGTCGTTCTCGTTGTCGCCGAGCGCGACCTTCACGACCGTCCCGTCCTTCTTCACGATGACGCCGTACAGCGCGAGCGGGACCGTGACCCACTGGTATTTCTTGATGCCGCCGTAATAATGCGTGTCGAGGTACGCGAACTCCGTGTCCTCGAACAGCGGGACCTGCTTCACGTCCATGCGCGGCGAGTCGATGTGCGCGCCGACGATGTTCAGGCCTTCGGTCAGCGGTTTCTTCCCGATGTGGAAGAACGCCGCGGTCTTCTTCATGCCGACCGCATAGATCTTGTCGCCCGGCTTCACGGTCTCTTTGTTCGCGATGACGGACGCGAGGTCCTTATAGCCCTTCGCCTCGGCAAGCTTCACGGTGTTCTCGACGCACAGACGCTCGGTCTTGCTTTCGGTAATGAACTTCTTGTACGCGTCGTTCAGCTTCTCCAGTTCCTTCAGTTCCTTCGCGGTGTAGGAAAGCCATGCATTCTTCTTTTCCATTGTCAGATCTCCCTTGTCTCGTAATGCAGCCACAGCGCTTCCTCCTTCGTCAGGAACGGCGCGAGCGTTTCATAAACATGCCGGTGATATGCGTTCAGCAGCGCAATGTCCCCGGGCTCCAGCAGCGACCGGTCGATGCCCTCCAGATCGAACGGGCAATACGTCAGGTTCTCGAATCTCAGGAATTCGCCGTACGGCGTCTCCTTGTCCTTCACGACGAGCAGCTCGTCCTCGTGCCGGATGCCGAAGACGCCGTCCTCGTAATATCCGGGCTCGTCCGAGGTGATCATGCCTTCCTGAAGCGCCGCGCTCTTCATCGCGGTCTGCTGCCAGCGGAAGGAATTCGGCCCCTCGTGGATGTTGATCAGATAACCGACGCCGTGGCCGGTGCCGTGACGGTAGTCCAGCCCCTCGTTCCACAGCGGCCTGCGGGCCAGCACGTCGAGGTTGATGCCCGCGACCCCGCGCGGGAAGCGCGCGGACGCAAGATCGAAGTGGCCCTTCAGCACGAGCGTGAACATCTTCTTCTGCTCGTCCGTGACCGGTCCCAGCACGATCGTCCGGGTGATGTCGGTCGAACCTTCGATATAGTGTCCGCCCGAATCGACGAGCAGCAGGCCCTTCGCTTCCACCGGGACGTTCGTCTCTTCGGTCGCGCCGTAATGGATGATCGCGCCGTGCGCCTCATATCCGCAGATCGTATTGAACGACAGGTCGATGAAGCCCTCCTGTGCCCGCCGGTATTCCGCGAGCTTGTCAGCGGCGGAGATCTCCGTCATCGGGATCCTGCCCACGTTCTCCTTCAGCCACTTCAGCCACTTCACGAGTGCGACGCCGTCCTTGACGTGCGCCTTCCGGATGTTCTCCACCTCGGTCGGGTTCTTGCAGGCTTTCATCAGCTGCGACGGATTGACCGCGTCCACGATCTCGTTGCCGGCAGCGATCGCCTCGTAGAGGCGGTAATTCACGGTCCGCGCGTTCATCAGGACCTTGCCGACAGAGCGGTGTCCGAGCGCGTCCGCGAGCGAATAGATCGCGTCGTACGGCTGGACCGACACCCCGTTCGAAGAAAGATACTGCCGGACCTCTTCGCCGACGGCGTCCTCCTGCACGTAGAGCATGCAGCCCTTCTGCGTCAGGACCAGGTACGAGAACAGGACCGGGCAATGCGCAACGTCAGACGCCCGCAGGTTCAGAAGCCAGGCGATGTCGTCGAGGCACGTGACCACATGCATCGCGCAGCCCTTATCGGCCATTTCCTTCCGGACCCGGGCGATCTTGTCCGCGGCGGTCTCCCCGGCATACTCCTGCCCGAGGATCCAGGCCTTCGTGCAGGACAGCGCCGGCCGGTCTTCCCAGATCAGGCCGATGAGGTCCTCGTCCGTATGGAGGCTGCCGTTCTTTTTCTTCGCGATTTCTGCAAGCTCGCGGCCCCAGTCCGCGTTGACGACGCGCCCGTCGAAACCGATCACGCCGCCCTCGGGCAGCTTCTCTTCAATGAACTCGGCAGTCCTCGGCACGCCCTTCTCGCCCGATTTGAACAGGGCGAATCCGGAATCCTTCAGCTGCGCCTCCGCCTGCAGGAAATAGCGGCCGTCCGTCCAGAGGCCCGCTTCGTCCGCCGTGACGACGGCCGTTCCCGCGGAGCCCGTGAAGCCGGTCAGATATTTCCGGCACGCGAAAAACGCGCCCGCGTATTCCGATTCGTGATAATCCGCGGTCGGGACGACGACGATGTCGATCCCCTTCTCCCGCATCTTTTCGCGCAACGCCAACAGCTGCTCTCTCATTTATTCATCCTCCGCAAACTCCACATGCCCGCCGATCTTTTCGAAGTATTCCCGGATGACCTGTTCGTATCCGTTCTTCGACGGTCTGTAGAAATGTCTGTCCTTCACTTCGTCCGGCAGGTACTGCTGGTCGACATAATGATTCGGAAAATCGTGCGCGTACAGGTAGCCCATGCCGTGCCCGAGTTTCTCATGCCCCTTGTAATGGGCGTCCTGCAGATGGTTCGGGATCGTTTCGATCTTCACGTCGCGCACGGTCCTCATCGCTTCGCCGATCGCGGTGACGACCGCGTTCGACTTCGGCGCGCACGCGACGTACGTCGCCGCATGGTCCAGGATGATCTGGGCCTCCGGCATGCCGACGCGCTCGATCGCCAGGCACGCCGCGGTCGCGACGACCAGGGCCATCGGATCCGCGTTGCCGACGTCCTCCGACGCGCAGATCATGATGCGCCGCGCGATGAACTTGATGTCCTCGCCCGCGTACAGCATCCGCGCAAGGTAGTAGGAAGCGGCGTCCGGGTCGGACCCGCGCATCGACTTGATGAACGCGGAGATCGTGTCGTAGTGCTGGTCGCCGTCCTTGTCGTAGCGCAGCACCCGTTTCTGGATGCATTCCTGCGCGACTTCGATATCGTAGTGGATCAGGCCGTCTTCGGACCGTTCCGTCGTCAGCACGCCGAGTTCGACCGCGTTCAGCGCAGCCCGCGCGTCGCCGTTCGCAAGCTCCGCGATGAAAGCACACGCTTCGTCCGTGATCACGGCCTTGTACGCACCGAGCCCGTTCTCTTGATCCTCGAATGCCCGGCGGATCAGGATGATGATGTCCTCCTTCTCCAGCGGCTTCAGTTCGAAGATCATCGAACGCGACAGCAGTGCCCCGTTCACCTCGAAGTACGGATTCTCGGTCGTCGCCCCGATCAGGATGACCGTGCCGTCCTCCACGAACGGCAGCAGGAAATCCTGCTGGGCTTTGTTGAACCGGTGGATCTCGTCGATGAACAGGATCGTACGGCGCCCGAACATCCGCGCCGCGCCCTTCGCCTTCTCCACCGCCTCTTCCATGTCCTTCTTCCCGGCCATGGTCGCGTTCAACTGCAGAAAATCCGCCTTCGTCGTGTTGGCAATGACCTTGGCGATCGTTGTCTTTCCCGTACCCGGCGGACCGTAGAAGATCAGCGACGACAGCTTATCGGCCTTGATCGCGCGGTAAAGCAGGCTGTTCTTCGATAGTATGTGTTTTTGTCCCACGATCTCGTCAAGGGTGCGCGGACGCAGCCTTGACGCAAGAGGAGACTCCTTTTTTGAAGAAGTCTCCTGCATGAAATCAAAAAGATCCATTATCTGCCCTCGATAAAGGCGGCCATCGCGTTCACCGCGTCCTCTTCGTCCGGGCCGTTCGCGCAGACCGTGACGGTATCGCCGAGCGCAAGGCCGAGCGCCATCATGCCCATGATGCTCTTCGCGTTCATGCTGCGCACGCCGTCCTTCAGGCGGATCTCCGAGTCGAACCGCGACGCCGTCTGCACGCACATGGCGATGCTGTGCGCGTCCAGGCCTCCGATCAGTTTCACTTCCGCTGTTCTCTCTCTCATTGGGATTCCTCCTTTGCGATCTCTCTCAACCGGCGCAGTCTGTGGTTGACTCCGGATTTACCGACGGGCGGGTCCAGATAGGTCCCGAGTTCCTCGATCGTGGCGTCCGGATATTGAAGCCTTAACAAGGCGATCTCCCGTAAAGAAGACGGCAGGTGTTCAAGTCCGATACGTTCTTCGATGAGACGGATGTCTTCTGTCTGCGACACGCTGGCCGTCACCGATTTCTGCAGGTTCGCCGTCTCGCAGTTCACGCGGCGGTTCACGACGTTGCGCACGTCCTTGACGACCCGGATGTTCTCCAGGTCCAGGATCGAGGCGCTGGCCTGCATCAGTGCCAGAAGACTGACGATCTCGTCCCCGTCTTTTAAGTATACCACAGAATGCTTTCTTCTTTCAATCCTTTTTGCGTGAATATCAAACCCGGCCAGCAGTTCCTGCACGTGATCCGCAAGCGGCGCGTTCAGGCAGTCGATCTCCAGCTGGTAGAGTTTTTCGGGGTCGCTGATCGTGCCCTGCGACAGGAAGAGCCCCCGCAGGAAAGCCCGTCTGCAGCACTTCTTCGACAGCGCCGCCCTTTTCCAGGCCTCCGGATCGTACGGGACCGTGAGCCCCAGAAGCAGCGCGTTCCTGCAATGATCCGCCTTGGTCTCCACGCCGGCGAGTTCTTTTTTCAGTTCGGATGAAAACGACATGGCAATATCCCTGCGGTGCGCTTCGTCACCGTTTATCGATATCCTTGTGGATCAGGTTCCAGCCGTAGGCCGTATCCTGTTTCAGTTCATTGAACAGCGCGTTCGCGACGGCGACGGACCGGTGCTTCCCGCCCGTGCAGCCGATCGCGACCGTCAGATGGTTCCTGCCCGTGCGGTCGAAGGCCGCGATCAGAAGCCGCAGGTCCTGCGCCGCGCATTCGAGCATCTTCCGCGCTTCGTCATTGTCCAGGACATAGGCGCTGACGGAAGCGTCGTTCCCGGTCAGGGGCTTCAGTTCCGGCACGTAATAGGGATTCGGCAGGAAGCGCGCGTCGAACACGAAGTCCGCGTCGCGCGGGATGCCGTACCGGTAGCCGAAGGACATGACCGTCACGTTCAGGCTGTGGTAGACGCCCTTGTCGACGAAC